>JAVHSB010000196.1:0-11818 GCA_036171955.1 Sideroxydans sp. | reverse complement strand
GACTCCGAAAAAGCGCCCGCTGGATGGCGTGCTGCTGTTCGACAAGCCGCTCCAGCTCAGCTCCAACATCGCCCTGCAAAAAGTTCGCCGCCTGTACCGGGCGGAGAAGGCCGGACACACCGGCACGCTGGACCCGCTCGCGACCGGCCTGTTGCCGATCTGTTTCGGCGAGGCGACCAAGTTCACCCATGCCCTGCTCGATGCGGACAAGCGCTATCTGGCGACGTTGCGCCTCGGCCAGCGCACCAGCACCGGTGATGCGGAGGGCGAGATCGAGGAGGAGCGCGCGGTGGCGATCACTGCAGATCAGTTGCGGCAGGTGTTGGCCGCCTTCACCGGCGAAATACAGCAGTTGCCCCCCATGCATAGCGCCCTCAAGTACCAAGGTCGGCCGCTGTATGAATATATTCGCAAAGGCGAGACGATCGAGCGCGCCGCTCGTCCGGTCGTGATCCGTGAACTGACACTGCAGCGCTGGGCGGGAGACGAGCTGGTGCTCGATGTGCTTTGCAGCAAGGGCACGTATGTGCGCACGCTGGCGCAGGACATCGGCGAAGCGTTGGGTTGCGGGGCGCATCTGTCCGGCCTGCGCCGCAGCGCGATCGGCGATTTTGTGCTGTCCGACGCGCTGTCCATGATGCAACTGGAGGCCATGGACGAGGCGCAACGCGATGCCTGCCTGTTGCCGCTGGACAGTCTGGTGCTGAATTTGCCTGCCCTCGAACTGGATGCGGTGCAGGCGGAGCGGTTGGCGCAGGGTCAGCGCCTGGCCATGCAGGATGGTGAGGCGGACGGACGGCGCAGGATGTATGTGGACGGCGAGTTCATCGGACTGGGCGACCTGCGCACCGGCAGGCTGGCCCCGGAGCGCCTGCTGTCGCGCGTGGCCAAGGCAGCGGCAGCGGGGCGGAAATCGACTTGAGCGCCGCCCCTGAACAAGTGTAGAATGCCGCACTTTTTATTTATCACACCTTTTAACTGGAGAGAGAAGTCAATGTCTATTACCGCCGCTCAAAAATCGCAAATCGTGGCCGACTATCAACGTGCCAAGGGCGATACCGGCTCCCCCGAAGTCCAGGTTGCGCTGATGACGGCGCGTATCAACTATCTGACCGAGCACTTCAAAGAGCACAACAAAGACCATCACTCCCGCCGCGGCCTGCTACGCCTGGTCAGCCGCCGCCGCAAGCTGCTGGACTATCTGAAGAGCAAGAACGAAGCAGGCTACCAAGCGCTGATCCAGCGCCTGGAACTGCGCAAGTAAACCGGAATCAAGCGGCGGGTCGCATCGGCGACCCGCTTTGCATTTGTACGGGGCAATTCTGCCGCCCCCTAATTTCGAGAGAGGTCTATTTTGAGCCACTATAAAAAAACATTTAGCTACGGTAATCATCAACTGACATTGGAAACCGGCGAGATCGCACGTCAAGCCAACGGGGCAGTTATGGTGAGTCTGGATGACACCATGGTGCTGGTATCCGTGGTGGGCAAGAAGGATGTCAAGCAGGGTCAGGACTTTTTTCCGCTGACCGTGGACTATATCGAAAAGACTTATGCGGCAGGCAAGATCCCCGGCGGTTTCCTGAAACGCGAAGGTCCGATGCGCGAGAAAGAGATACTGACAAGCCGTCTGATCGACCGTCCGTTGCGTCCGCTGTTCCCGGATAGTTTCTACAACGAAGTGCAGATCGTGGCGACCGTGATGTCCTCCGATCCGCAGATCGACTCCGATATTCCGGCCATGATTGGCGCTTCCGCCGCGCTGGCCATCTCCGGCATTCCGTTCGATGGCCCTATCGGTGCGGCACGCGTCGGCTATGCCAACGGTCAGTACCTGCTGAATCCAACCAAGGACGAACTGCTCGAGTCACAACTTGAGCTCGTCGTTGCCGGAACTTCCAAGGCGGTGCTGATGGTGGAATCCGAAGCGCAGCAACTTTCCGAGGAAGTTATGCTGGGCGCAGTAGTCTATGGCCACGAGCAGATGCAAGTCGTGATCAATGCGATCAACGAGATGGCTGCAGAAGTCGGCCAGGATGATTGGGACTGGACGCCCCCCCCCAAGAACGAGGCATTGATCGCCCGTATCAACGAACTGGCCGAGAACGACCTCAAGGCCGCTTATTCCGTTCGTGAGAAGCAGGCGCGCACCCATCAAGTGGAGGCGATCCACGCCAAAGTGGTTGCCGCTCTGGCAACCGAATTCGAGAACGTTTCCGCAAACGAGGTCAACGATCTGTTCAGCGCACTGGAAGCCAAGATTGTGCGCGGCCAGATCCTGAGTGGCGAGCCGCGCATCGACGGGCGCGACACGCGCACTGTGCGCCCGATCACCATCCGCACCGGCGTGCTGCCGCGCGCCCATGGTTCCGTGCTGTTCACGCGCGGCGAGACGCAGGCGCTGGTGGTTGCCACCCTGGGCTCGATGCGCGATGCGCAGAAGGTTGACGCCCTGCAAGGCGAGTATTCCGACCGTTTCATGCTGCACTACAATTTTCCCCCGTATGCCACCGGTGAAACCGGCCGTGTCGGTTCACCGAAACGGCGCGAGATCGGCCACGGCCGTCTGGCCAAGCGTGCGCTGGTCGCTGTGCTGCCGAGCGAAGAAGAGTGCGGCTATGCGATACGTGTCGTTTCCGAGATTACCGAGTCCAACGGGTCAAGCTCGATGGCTTCGGTCTGCGGCGGCTGTCTGTCCCTGATGGATGCCGGTGTTGCGCTGAAGAACCACGTCGCCGGCATTGCCATGGGGTTGATCAAGGACGGCAACCGTTTCGCCGTGCTGACCGACATCCTGGGCGACGAGGATCACTTGGGCGACATGGACTTCAAGGTGGCCGGCTCCGATACGGGCATCACTGCCCTGCAGATGGACATCAAAATCAACGGCATCACCAAGGAGATCATGCAGGTTGCTCTGAGCCAAGCCAAGGCAGGCCGCATGCATATCCTCGGCATCATGAAAGAGGCGATGCCTTCAGTGCGTCCGGAAGTGTCCGACTTCGCACCGCGCATGATCAAGATGAAGATCAATCCGGAAAAAATTCGCGACGTGATCGGCAAGGGCGGTGCGGTGATCCGCGCGCTGACCGAAGAGACGGGCACCACCATCGATATCGATGACGAAGGCAACGTCACCATCTCCTGCGTGAGCGGCGAGGCGGGCGAACTGGCGAAGAAGCGCATCGAAGACATCGTGGCCGAGGTCGAAGTCGGCAAGGTGTACGAAGGCCCGGTGGTCAAGCTGCTGGACTTCGGCGCACTGGTCAACGTTCTGCCGGGCAAGGATGGTCTGCTGCACATCTCGCAGATCTCGCACGAGCGCATCGCCAGCGTGTCCGACCACCTGAAGGAAGGACAGATAGTCAAGGTCAAGGTGCTGGAAGTGGACGACAAGGGACGCATGCGTTTGAGCATGAAGGCCTTGCAGCCGCGTCCGGAAACCGAGTCGCACGCACCTGCGGCCGAGTGATCGGCCAGTCTGGCTCCTTCCGTGTCCCGCAAGGGCATGGCAGGAACTGCATCCGGTGAGACATCGACAGCCCCGCCCAGCGGGGCTGTTTTGTTGCAGCACTCCCCACAACAGTCACTTCGCCGGGGCGATGATTCCGGACATTGGAATAGCGGTCACCTGAATAACTGACTGCTGAGTAATCTAAAGAAACTTCGTGGCGAGCACGCCCGAATTCACATCGACTTACACGATTCCGTTTTTTTGTTATAGGGTGGCAACCGTGAACCCACAATTCTCTCTGTCATACGCCTGACCCACATGACGCATCCCTGCATCCTTCTGCGCTTGCTGCTGATCCTGGCGATGCTCGTCCCACTGCCGGCATCGTCCGGAGCCGATCCGCTGTCGGTCATGGACGAGGTCGGGCCGGGCAGTTTCCCGCAAACCGCCGATGGCGGGCGTTGCGACCGCGACCGGATCAACAGTTCGCTGACGCTGGCCGATGTCGTCAATCTGGCTTTGTGCAACAACCCGCAGACGCGTGCGCTGTGGGCGAGCGCAAGAGCGCAGGCGGCGAATGTCGGCATCGGCATGGCGGCGTACCTGCCGACGCTGACGGCGCAGGCCGGCGTGTCGCGCAACCGGTCAGATGTTTCCGGCAGTGCGGGCGACTCCAGCAGCCGCGATGCCAGCGTGAGCGCGAACTACCTCCTGTTCGATTTCGGCGGGCGTTCTGCCGCGCTGGAAAACGCGCAACAACTGCTGCTGGCCGCCAATGCGACGCGCGATGCGGCATTGCAAAGCAACTTCCTGACGGCCGTGCAATCCTATTACGCGCTGCTGTCGGCGCGGGCAAGCGCGGAGGCGCTGGCTGTCGCAGAAGCATCGGCCAGGGAAAGTCTGGCGGCGGCGGCAGCGCGCTATCAGGCGGGAATGGCCACGCCGGCGGACAAATTGCAGGCGCAGACAGCCCTGTCACAGGCGAGGCTCAATCTGATCACGGCACAGGGCGCAGCGCGCAGCGCGCAGGGCACGCTGGCCACCAGCATGGGGTTCGATGCCAGTCAGCCGTACACTCTGCAGCCATTGCCGGAATCATTGCCCGATCCCGTTGTCGAGCAGGACATCGGCAGGCTGATCGGAGTCGCGCGGCGCCAGCGCCCGGATCTGCAGGCGGCCGATGCGCAGATCCGGGCCGCCGAAGCGCAGCTTGTGGCGACACAGGCGGAAGGCATGCCCACCGTCAGTCTGGGGGCAACGAGCGGAACCCGCAGCAACGCGGGATCGCCCGCGAGCCACAGCAGCAGTATCGGCGTGACGCTCAACGTTCCCTTGTTCAGCGGCTATCGCAACACCTACCAGAACCGGGCGGCCGAGTTGCAACTGGAAGGCAAGGTGGCGGCGCGCGACTTGCTGGCCAATCAGGTCGCCCTGGATGTGTGGAAGGCCTACCAGACCCTGCTGACCGATAGCCAGGCCCTGCTGGCGGCGAATGACCTGGTGGCTTCCGCCGAGTTGTCCGAGCGCATGACCCTGGGGCGCTACAAGGCGGGGGTGGCGAACATGTCGATGCTGGATGTGCTGAATGCGCAGAGCACGCTGGCGAGTGCGCGCCAGCAGCGCGTGGCGGCGCTGTACAGTTTTCAGGCCAGCCGCGTGGCGCTGGCGCAGGCCATCGGCCAACTGGATCTGACGCAGTTGGAGGCGGGAAATTGAAGCGTGGAACCGGGCATCGCCGCATGCCGTAACAGGAGCTCTTGAATGAAAATCAACAGATCGAAGGGAATGCTGATCGGTGCGCTGGTGCTGCTACTCGGTGCATTCATTGTATGGTGGCTCATGCCCGTGCAGGCATCCGCAGACGGGCGCTACGCCACTGCGGTACTGGCGCGCGGAGACATCACGCAAAGCGTTGCGGCGAACGGCACGCTGAACCCGGTGGTGCTGGTCAGCGTCGGCAGCCAGGTCTCCGGCATCGTCAAATCCATCCATGCCGATTTCAACGGCAAGGTCAAGGCGGGACAGATCCTGCTGGAACTCGACCCGACGCTGAACCGGGCGCAACTGCAACAAAGCGAGGCCAATCTCGCCAGTGCGCAGGCATCGTTCGAACTGGCGCAGGCCAATGAAGCACGGACGCGCGGCTTGTTCGCGCAGGAATATGTGGCGCGCCAGGACCTTGATGTAGCGGTGCAGGCGCTCAAGGCGGCCGCCGCACAATTGGCGGTTGCCCGGGCGCAGGTGGTGCGCGACCGCAGGAATCTGGACAACACGGTGATCCGTTCCCCGGTCGCCGGCGTCGTGGTATCGCGCGAAGTGGATGTGGGGCAGACCGTAGCCGCCTCACTGCAATCGCCAGTCCTGTTCAAGATCGCGCAGGATCTGTCGCACATGCAGATCGACACCAGCTATGCCGAGGCGGACATCGGCAACATCCGCGTCGGCCAGGCGGCGACGTTCCGCGTGGACGCCTTTCCCAACCGCACTTTTTCCGGACAGGTGCGCCAAGTCCGCCTCAATCCCACCACGCAGCAGAACGTGGTGACGTACGACGTCGTGGTGTCGGTGGACAACCTCGACCAGGCGTTGCTGCCGGGCATGACGGCCTATGTGAACATTATGATCGCGCAACGCAAGGATGTGCTGGTCGTGCCGAATGCCGCGTTGCGCTTCCGCCCCGCCGATGCCGGAGCGCGCGCGGAGCAGGGACGCAACGGCGGGGGCAGGCAAAAGCCGGACGGGAACGGCAACGGCGAGACGATGCCGATGGGAATAGTATATGTGCTGGACAAAGGCCAACCGAGGCCGCTGCGTATTCCTGTCGGCATCACCGATAACCGCATGACCGAGGTGACGGGCGGAGAGATCAGGGAAGACGACGCGGTCATCGTCGAGGATCGCCAGCCGCCCGCGAAAGCCGGCAGCCGTTCCGGCATGAGGCTGTTCTAACGGCCATGGCAATTGTGCTACTCCCGATGATGAAACTTGCCATGCCCGTTTCCCCCAATCCAACTTTCCCCCGCACGCGTGAGAAAGGGCAAACGTACCGCTACGCGAGTTTCACTTTAATGGCAGGCATGAGATGAGCAATGATCCCGTCATCCAGATCGAAAATCTGTACAAGGAGTACGTGACCGAAGCAGGCACCGTGCCGGTGCTCAAGGACGTCTCCGTGTCGGTGCAGCCGGGCGAGTTTGTCGCCATCATGGGGCCGTCCGGCTCGGGCAAGTCCACCTTCATGAATATTCTGGGTTGCCTCGACGTGGCGACCAGCGGCCGTTATTTGCTCAACGGCCGCGACGTGAACAGGCAGAGCCGCGACGAACTGGCCTTGCTGCGCAACCAGGTGATCGGGTTCGTGTTCCAGGGTTTCAATCTGTTGCCGCGCGCCAGCCTGGAAGACAATGTGGCATTGCCGCTGATCTACCGTGGCACGGCGCGCGCCGCGCGGCTGGAGCGGGCCAACGAAATGCTGGAAAAGGTCGGCCTCGGCCAATACGGCCGCTCGCGCCCCAACCAGATATCCGGCGGACAGCAGCAGCGCGTTGCCATTGCGCGCGCGCTGGCCAACCATCCCAAACTGCTGCTGGCAGATGAACCCACCGGCAATCTCGATACGCACACCAGCCAGGAAATCATGGCCCTGTTCAGCGAGCTGAACCGGCGCGATGGCATCACCATCGTCCTCATCACGCACGAACCGGACATCGCGACCTATGCCAGCCGCCTGGTGCGCCTGACCGACGGGCGCATCGTGTACGACGGGGCGGTGGAACATGCGGCTCCCGAACATCTGGAGAGGACATCATGATCAGCCCAATGCTCAGCGAAGCCTGGATGGCGATGTGGGCGAACCGGTTGCGCACCATCCTGACCATGCTGGGCATGGTCATCGGTGTCGGTGCGGTGATCCTGATGCTGGCTGTGGGGCAGGGCGCGCAGCAGCAGGTGCAGGCCTCGATTGCATCCATGGGCAGCAACCTGTTCATCATCCTGTCCGGCTCCACAACTTCAGGCGGAGCGCGCATGGGCGGCGGCGCGGCCCCGACGCTCACCGTAGCCGATGCCCAGGCCATCGCGGAATTGCCTTCGGTGACGGCTGCGGCGCCTTCATCGCCCGGCACAGCGCAATTGATATACGGCCCCAATAACTGGAGTACCCAGATCACCGGCACCACGCCGAGCTTTCTGACCGTGCGCGATTGGCAGCTTGCTGCGGGTTATCCCTTCGCCGACTCGGATGTGCGTTCGGCCACGCAGGTGGCCCTGCTGGGGCAGACCGTGGTGCAGAATCTGTTCGGTGATGAAGACCCGGTCGGCAAGACTATCCGCATCAAGAACAGTCCGTTTGTCGTCCTCGGCGTATTGGCGGCCAAAGGACAAAGCCTGGATGGCCGCGATCAGGATGACACCGTGCTGATCCCGGTCACCACGGCGCAACGCAAGCTGTTCGGGACGCGCATCGGCGGCACGGTGCGCTACATCATGGCGCAGGCCGAATCGGCGGAAGCGATGGCGAGAGTGGAGCAATCGATCACCGATCTGTTGCGCCAGCGGCACCGCATCCGCGAGGGGGCGGACAACGATTTCTCCGTGCGCAACCTCACCGCCATGGCCAACACCGCAGCCGAGACCGCCCAGGTCATGTCGATGATGCTGGGCGCCATCGCCTCGATTTCCCTGCTGGTCGGCGGCATCGGCATCATGAACATCATGCTGGTGTCGGTCACCGAACGCACCCGCGAGATCGGCATCCGCATGGCCATCGGCGCGCGCGGCAAGGACATCCTGCTGCAATTCCTGCTGGAAGCCATCATCATTTCCGTGGCCGGCTGCCTGGTTGGTGTCCTGCTCGGCGTCGGGGGTGCCATGGCCCTGAACGCGCTGGCGGACATGGAAGTCTCGGTGACCGTTGCTTCCATCGCCACCGCCTTTGGCGTGGCTGCGGCAGTCGGCATCTTTTTTGGCTGGTATCCGGCGCGGAAGGCCTCCTTGCTGAAACCCATCGATGCCTTGCGTTACCAATAGAGAGATTCCCATCCATGCAACCCTTTTCCACCGCATGCCGGCAGTGCCCACGTCTGGCGGATTTTCTGGATGAAGTGCGCAGATCGCAGCCGGAATACTTTGCCATGCCGGTGCCGTCGTTCGGCGCTGCGGGCTCGCCGCTGCTGATCGTCGGCCTGGCTCCCGGGATGCACGGCGCGAACCGTACCGGGCGGCCTTTCACCGGCGATTACGCGGGTAACTTGCTCTATTCGACCTTGCACAAATTCGGCCTGGCGACCGCCGCCGAGCCGCTGGATGGGGGCGGGCAGGCCAATCCGGAACTGGCGCTCGCGGGTTGTCGCATCACCAATGCGGTGCGTTGTCTGCCGCCGCAGAACAAACCCGAGCCGGCCGAGGTCAGGCAATGCAACGCCTACCTGGCACGCGAACTGGCGGACTTGCCGCACGGCGCGGCGGTCCTGGCGCTGGGCACCATTGCCCATGCCGCGGTGTTGCGCGCGAGCGGATTGAAGGCCGGGGCTTTCAAGTTCGCGCATGGCGCCCCGCATGAACTGCCGAACGGCGCCAAGCTCTATGACAGCTATCATTGCAGTCGCTACAATACCCAGACCCGACGCCTGACCGAGGCGATGTTCCATCGGGTCTTCGTGTCCATCCTTGAACAGCACACCCTTCGATCCTGAGGCGCATGGCGGACATCCATGAAACCAGCCAAGCCCGTGCCTCTGCCCCAACCCTCCCCCGCCGGGAGCGGGAACGAAAGTCCGCTGCGCGAATTTTCAATTCCTGAATTCGTCGCCTCGCTCCCCTTGCAGCCGGGCGTGTACCGCATGCTGGACGAGGCGGGGCAGGTGCTGTACGTGGGCAAGGCGAACCAGCTGAAGAAGCGAGTCAGTTCCTATTTCCAGAGCAGCAACCTGTCGCCTCGCATCCGGCTGATGGTGTCGCATATCGCGCGCATCGAAGTGACGGTGACGCGTTCGGAGGCGGAAGCACTGCTGCTCGAGAACAACCTGATCAAGTCGCTCAAGCCGCGCTACAACATCCTGTTCCGCGACGACAAGTCCTATCCCTACATCGTGCTGACCGGCGCACCGTCGCCGCGCCTGACCTACTATCGCGGCACCACCGACATGCGCCACCAGTATTTCGGTCCCTATCCCAACGCGCAGGCGGCCAAGGAGACCATCAATCTGTTGCAGAAAGTGTTCCGCCTGCGCACCTGCGAAGACGGGGTGTTCAGCAACCGCACCCGCCCCTGCCTGCTGCACCAGATCCGGCGTTGCAGCGCGCCGTGCGTGGGCATCATCGGCGCCGAGGCCTATGCCGCCGACGTGCGCAATGCCGGACTGCTGTTGCAGGGCAAGCACGACGAAGTCGAGAAGAAGCTGCGGGCGGCGATGGAACTGGCAGCGGAGCGGATGGAATACGAACAGGCAGCCGCGTTGCGCGACCAGTTGCAGGCGTTGCACACCGTGCAGCAGCAGCAATTCGTGGAAAGCGGGCGCGCCACCGATGCCGACATCGTCGTGCTGGTCGAGGAACAGGGCATGCTGTGCCTGAACCTGGCGGTTGTGCGCGGCGGGCGCCATCTCGGCGACAAACCGTTCCTGCCGCAGAACGTCGATGGCCGCGATCGTGCCGAGGTGATGCAGGCCTTTCTGGCGCAACATTATCTGGAACAAAGCGCGCCGCCCTTGATCCTCACCAACCTCGCGGCTGACGATGCGGCGCTGGCGGAGCTACTGGGCGAACAGGCGGGACACAAAGTGCAGATCCGTCACGGCGTGAGCGGGGAACGCCGGCAATGGCTGGAAATGGCGCAGGCCAATGCCTTGCTCGCCCTGCGCCGCCAGGCCGGTTTGCAGGCCGGGCAGATCCTGCGCCTGGAAGCCCTGCGCGCGCTGCTGGCCCTGCCCGACCTGGAGCGCATCGAATGTTTCGACATCAGCCACACCATGGGCGAGGCGACGGTGGCATCCTGCGTGGTATACGACGAGCGCGAAATCCGACCCCAGGAATACCGGCGCTTCAACATCGCCGGCATCACTCCCGGCGACGATTACGCCGCGATGCGCCAGGCCTTGCAGCGGCGCTACCAGAAACTGCAGGCCGGGGAAGGCAAGCGTCCCGACCTGATCCTGATCGATGGTGGCGCCGGACAACTGGGCATCGCGGTGGACGTGATGGCCCAACTCGGATTGACCGACATCGCGCTGGTCGGTGTGGCCAAAGGCGTGGAGCGCAAGGCGGGAATGGAGCAATTGTTACGACCGGGCGCGGAAAAGCCATTACAATTGCCGCCCGACAGCGCCGCTTTGCATCTGATCCAGCAAGTGCGCGATGAGGCGCACCGGTTTGCCATCAGCGGACACCGGGCGCGACGCGGCAAGATACGCACCGCCTCCTCGCTGGAAGAGATCGAAGGCATCGGCGAAAAACGCCGGCGCAACCTGCTGACCCACTTCGGTGGATTGAAGGGCGTGCAGCAGGCGAACGTAGAGGAGCTGGGAAGAGTGGAGGGCATCAGCCCGGCCCTCGCCAACAAGATATACAACCATCTGCATTGACATGCCGACCAACATTCCAAACCTGCTGACCTGGTTCCGCATCCTGATGATTCCGGTGTTCATCACCGTGTATTACCTGCCGGACGCAACCTTGAGCCTGCACCACAAACACCTGCTCGGCACCTTCGTGTTCTGGCTGGCCTCGATTACCGACTGGCTGGATGGTTATCTGGCGCGCGCGCTGAACCAGAGTTCCGCATTCGGCGCTTTCCTTGATCCGGTCGCAGACAAGCTGATGGTGGTCGCGGCGCTGGTCGTTCTGCTCCAGTTGGGACATGTGGATGCGATCATCGCTTTCATCATCATCGGGCGCGAACTGACGATCTCCGCCCTGCGCGAGTGGATGGCGCAACTGGGCAGCAGCAAGAGCGTGGCCGTCTCCATGCTGGGCAAGATCAAGACCGTGTTCCAGATGCTGGCGATCCTGTTTCTCCTCTACCAGGAACCCTTGTTCGGCCTGCCGACCGCCCGCCTCGGCACAGTGCTGATCTATCTCGCCGCCATCCTCACCCTGTGGTCGATGGTGTATTACCTGATGCTCGCAAGGCCGCAGATATCGGCGAAAACGCGCGATCGAAATTGATTTTTCAGGCTTGCTCTGTATAATGCCGCGCTCTCGGGGTGTAGCGTAGCCTGGTAGCGCGCCTGCTTTGGGAGCAGGATGTCGGGAGTTCGAATCTCTCCACCCCGACCAGATTCAAGTAGTACGCAGTACTGTTGGATGCCGAAAGAATTGTGCCCGTAGCTCAACCGGATAGAGCACCAGCCTTCTAAGCTGGGGGTT
>JAVHSB010000195.1:0-2388 GCA_036171955.1 Sideroxydans sp. | reverse complement strand
GTCTCGTCATTCACTGCGCGGCTCCTTGCACTCTGCCTGCTCATCACGGTTCCTGGTGATCCCAAGAATTAACGCGAGCAGATGTTCTTGGCGGCGAAGAAATAGGCGATCTCGATCTTCGCATTATCGGCGGAGTCGGAACCGTGCACCGCGTTGGCATCGATGCTGTCGGCGAAGTCGGCACGGATGGTACCCTTCTCAGCCTTCTTCGGATCGGTTGCGCCCATCAGGTCACGATTCTTCTGAATGGCGTTCTCGCCTTCCAGCACCTGAATCATCACCGGGCCCGAAATCATGAATTTGACCAGATCATTGAAGAAAGGACGCGCGCGGTGAACGGCATAGAAACCTTCCGCTTCGGTCTGGTTCAGGTGGCGCATTTGCGCAGCCACGATCTTCAATCCGTTGCTCTCGAAACGTGAATAGATCTTGCCAATGACGTTCTTCGCCACTGCGTCGGGTTTGATGATTGAAAGGGTGCGTTCGACAGCCATGTTGCTCTCCAAAAGGGTTGATGTGATTCAGAAAATTCTGAAGGTGCGATTCTAGCAGGGTTTGCCGAAGGTGTCGCAGGACGGAAATGGACGAAAAGGAGAGAAACTGCCTGATCTGAAGGAGGTCAGTGACCAGCGCGGCTATGCGCCACAACCCTTAATTGAACAGCAGATCCGGCAGGAACAGGCTGATCTGGGGGATGTAGGTAATCAGAACGAGGAACCCGAGCAGCACCAGCAGCCAGGGCAATGCGGCATGGGTAACTTGCACAATACTCATGCCGGTGATGCCGCTGGTGACGAACAGGTTCAGCCCCACCGGCGGGGTGACCATGCCGATCTCCATATTGACCACCATGATGATGCCCAAGTGGATGGGGTCGATGCCGAGATGCGTCGCGATCGGAAAGAAGATCGGCGCCAGGATCAGAATGATGCCGGTCGGCTCCATGAAATTGCCCGCGATTAGCAGGATGATGTTGACCACCAGCAAGAACATCCACGGTGCCATGCCGAAAGCGACGATCTGCTCGGCAATGGTCTGCGGGATGCGTTCGGTGGTGAGCACGTGGGCAAACAGCATGGCGTTGGCGACGATAAACATCAGCATCACGGTGGTGCGGCTGGCGTCAACGAACACTTCGGGCAGTTGCTTGAATTTCAGGTCTTTGTAGATAAACACCGCCACGAATAGCGCGTAGATAGCCGACACGGCCGCGGCCTCGGTCGGGGTGAACACGCCGCCGTAGATGCCGCCCATGATAATGACCAGCAACGCCAAGCCCCACATGGAATCGCGAAATTTGCCCAGCACTTCGCGCAGCGGTGCGCGCGGCGTCGGAGCGATGTTCAACTTGCTCACACGCCAGTGCACCGCGACCATCAACAACAGGCCAAGCAGGATGCCAGGAATGACACCGGCCATGAACATGCGTCCGACCGAAACTTCAGTCACGGCGGCATACACCACCATCACGATGGAGGGCGGGATGAGGATGCCCAGTGTGCCGGAGTTACAGATCACCCCGGCGGCGAACGGTTTGGGATAACCACTGCGCACCATGCCGGCGATGACGATGGAGCCGACCGCGACCACGGTGGCCGGGCTGGAACCGGAGACGGCAGCGAACAGCATGCAGGCCAAGATGGATGCGATGGCGAGGCCGCCGCGCAGATGGCCGACTGCCGCGATGGCGAAATCCACCATGCGCCGCGCCACGCCACCGGTGGACATCAAAGCGCCCGCAAGAATAAAGAACGGGATTGCCAGCAGGGTGTAATGCTCGCTGGTCTCGTAAAGTTTGATCGACAGCGATGCCAGCGAGTCATGCGCGAAAAAGGCGATGGTGAGCAGGCTGGACAAGCCCAGACAAATGGCGACCGGCATGCCAATGGCCATAAAAAAGAACAGGCAGGAAAACAGGAACAGTGTGTTCATTGCCTCGCCTCCTGCTTCAGTTTCAGCGCCTCTTCCACCTCGTTGGCCAGGTGCAGATGATCAGACTTGCCGCGGACCAGCCCGTACAACACCGGGAGAAAACGCAGCACCAGCAGGACGAAGCCGATGGGCAGGATGGCGCGCACCATCCATATCTGTATCGGCAGGTCTTCCAGCTCGATGCCGATCTTCTTCATCTTCATCACGTACTGCAACGAACCGAAGATCACCATGCCGGCATAGAGCAGGCAGAACAGCACGGCGATGACGGACAGGATGCGGCGAATTCCTGGCTTGCACAGCTTGACCAGGGAATCCACGCCAATATGGGCGCCGACGCGCACGCCGTAGGAAATGCCGATGAAGATCATGAAGGCGAACAGGATGGTGGTGAGTTCCTGTGCCCAGGTGAAGCCGGAATTGAACACGTAGCGCATGACGACCTGCGAGAAGGTC
>JAVHSB010000194.1:0-2389 GCA_036171955.1 Sideroxydans sp. | reverse complement strand
CATGCCGCACTTGGGGCAACTGCCGGGTTCGTTGCGCACCACTTCGGGATGCATCGGGCAAGTGTATTCGACAGCCCCCTGAACTGACGGGGTTTCCGGCTCCAACACCATGCCGCACTTCGGGCAGTTACCCGGCGCAGGCTGGCGCACCTCAGGGTGCATCGGGCAGGTGTAGATGGCCTTTCTGCTCGCCGCATCGGGGGGCGCGAGATAGCCCGCAGGTGAAGCCTTGAACTTTTCCAGACAATGCGCGCTACAGAACAGATAGCGCTGCCCGCCATGCTCATGGTGGTGAGGCGTGTCGGGGGATACCGTCATTCCGCATACGGGATCGGTTGCCATGTTGTGCTCCTTTCCGGGTGATGGCGGGGTGTCAGTCGGTCACTGCAATCGCCATCTGAAACTTCTCGGCGCGGGGTCGTTCGCCAGACGTATCTGCAGCTCCAGCGCAGCCGGCGGCGCGGTGCCGGGCTGGAAGCTGAGTACCCCCTTGCGGTGATGGCCGCCCGGCGGGTCGCCCTGCCAGCTCGGTGGCATGAGTCGTTTGCCATCCACCATCAGCACGGCAGAGCGGCTCATGTCATCGTCCAATGCCTTGGTGTGGGTCTCCATGACCACTTCGATGTCCCATGTCTTTGCAGCGCTGGTGAGGGGTTGCAAAGTGGCCGTGATTTTGATGCCCCGCACGTTGCTGATCTGTGACGCAGGGGCGGATTCTGCTGCTTGGCTTGCAGTGATGATTCCGCCCGAATCCGGCGCGAGGGGATTCATGGCGATCACCGCGATAGTCAGTCCACTCAGGATGTGATTGCGCATTTTTTGTGCTCCTTTTTCGCTTTGAAAACCATGGTCGAGACATACAGGATGCCCGCCCCGTTGAAGAGCAATCCCAGCCAGAACAGCTCGATCTGGTATTCCGCCACGACGGTGAGGAAGCCCGTGACGCCGAGGACGGGCAGGATGTTGACCAGGTAATGGGAACAGCAGGAAACCATCGTTACGGTGGAGGTGGTGCCCGACACGGCGACCACCTTGCCCGAAGCACTGTGCTTTCCGACCAGGTCTTTCAGATAAATGAACAGCCCGACCTGGATGCCGAAGCCCAGCGCGAGCGGCACGATGAAATACCAGAAGTCGGCGAATTGCTCGCGTGCGAAATCCATGCCGGAAATCAGGCCGACCACCGCGAAGTAGACGGCAAGCAGCAACAGCGTTGCGGCCACTCCGAATATCAAGGGTCTGACGAGCATGGATGAAGGTGTTTCAGATAGAGGGGGTGTCATTTGAGTTCCCTTCCTTGGCAGAATCGGTGCAAGTGCGGGAAACCACCATGCGCTTATGCGCGCGACTATTCCACCGAGTAGACGTAGGGTTCCCGACCGTCCTTCGGTATCGCATAGATGGTCAGCGTGCCTTTCTGCATTTCGCCCATGCCCGGCGAATTCATCGGCATGCCGAGTGCGCTGATACCGATGATGTCGGGCTTTTCTTTGAGCAGTCTGCGGATGGCGGCGACCGGCACATGGCCCTCGACCACGTACCCGCCGATCAGCCCGGTGTGGCAACTTGCGGCCTGTTCCACGCCGTGCAGTTTCTTGATGCCGCTCATGTCCTGCTCGTTCCGCGCATCGACCTTGAAGCCGTTGTCACGCAGGTAGTCCACGTATTTCTCACAGCAGCCGCAGGTCGGGCTCTTGTGCACGGTGATGGCGGGCAGCGCCTGCGCGATGCCTGTGAACGCGAGCAGCAAAAGCAGTGTAATTCGCGCGAGGGGTCTCATGGTTTTCCTTTCCGTCATGCCGCATCACTTGCTGATACGTTCGATCATCCACTGCTTCTTGTCGCCCAGCATCATCTCGAAATGCACCTTGTCACCAGCCTTGATGTCGTGCGGCATGTCCTTGACCGCGAACCACATGGTCATCGAAGGCCATGACAGGGAGGGGATGGGGTCGTGGGCGATCTGCACCTTGCCGTGTTTCACCGCTTTCACCACGCCCGTGCCCTGGTGCATGGTGGCGTGCATGTTTTGAGTGTCATGCGATGGCATATCGTGCCCGGACATGTTGTGGTTCATCTGGTGCTCATGCGAAGCCGCCTGGGCGAGGCCGACGGAAGCGAGCAGGGCGAGGGTGAGGGTGAGTCGTTTCATGGTGTTCTCCTTTAGTGGGTTGAGGTGGTTGAGGAAAGTCGGTGCTGCTTGACGAAGGCGTAGATGACCGGGATCACCAGCAGGGTGAGTATGGCGGACGACACCATGCCGCCGACCATGGGCGCGGCGATGCGGCGCATCACTTCCGAGCCGGTGCCGCTGCTCCACAAGATGGGCAACAGACCGGCCATGATGGCGACCACGGTCATCATCTTGGGGCGCACGCGTTCCACCGCG
>JAVHSB010000193.1:0-2423 GCA_036171955.1 Sideroxydans sp. | reverse complement strand
CGCACGTAGCTCACGATCTCGCCGCGCCAACCCTCGACCATGCCGAGGCCTTCGGCGCCGGCGGCGGGCGCTTGCCAGTCGGCGCGCAGCGCGCCCGCAGGCAGCCCCGCCAGCAGCGCATCGATCAGGTCCAGCGCGGCCACGATCTCATCGTGGCGCACCCGCACACGGGCGTTGACGTCGCCTGCGTGGTGGAGCACGGCCTTGGGCGGCAACTGGTCGTAGGGCGCATAGGGCGCATGGCGGCGCACGTCGAAATCGAGACTGGAGGCGCGTCCGACATAGCCCATGCAGCCGAGCGCCGCCGCCTGCTGCGGCGTCAGGAGGCCGGTGCCGAGCAGGCGGTTGGTGAGCGAAGGCGAGTCATACAGGATGGGCATCAGCTTGCCGATCTGCTGGCGCAGTGCGGCGGCCTCCGCGCGCATGGCGGCGAGCGCAGACGGCGACGGATCGACGGCAACGCCACCGGGGATGATGCGATCCATCATGAAACGGTGGCCGAAAGCCTCGTTCGACGCGCGCTGCCAGGTCTCGCGCAAGCGCCCGAATTGGTAGAAACCAAAGGCAAAGCCGACATCGTTGACGATCGCGCCGATATCGCCGAGATGGTTGGCGACGCGCTCGCGCTCGCACATCAGGGCGCGCAGCCAGACGGCGCGCGGCGGCACTGCAATGCCCGCCGCGCGCTCCATCGCCATGCAGGCCGCCCAGGTATGGGCGACGGTCGAATCGCCCGAAACGCGCCCGGCCAGACGGGCCAGGCCCGCGACGTCCCTGCCCTCGGCGATCTTCTCGATGCCTTTGTGCGTGTAGCCGAGGTGCTCCTCCAGGTTGAGCACGGTCTCGCCCACCGCCTGAAAGCGGAAATGCCCCGGCTCGATGATGCCGGCATGCACCGGGCCGACCGGGATCTCATAGACACCGGCGCCGTGGGCGGCGAGGAATTTGTAGCGGTAGTCGGCCGGCGTCTGCGCCGGTGGGTGGCCGGCAACGGGAAAATCACGGCGCAGCGGATGCTCGAAAATCTTCCACGCCTGGTGCCGGGTCCAGCGGCGCGCATCCGGGTGGTCGGCAAAGGCCACGCCGAACATGTCCCGGGTGTGCCGCTCGGGCCGGTCGGCGGCCGGAAAATACGGCGTGTGCGAGGGCAGCAGCCGTTGTCTGCGCGCAACGGCCGTGCGTGCCAGAAAATAGACGCCGTCCTGTTCGAAGCAGGCATTGATGCGCAGTTCGCTTTCTTCCTGTCCGATCTCTTCGCCCCAGCCGGCAACCCAGCGCCAGCCGCTGGCATGCGCTTCCTGGCCGAGACACCCCCAGTCTGCGGCAGTCGACAGGATGATTTGCGCCGGCAGCCGCGCCGTCGCAGCCATTACTTCAACGGCCACACCGGCGTCGGTCAAGCGTTGCACAAAAAGGCTGAAGGGCGTTCCCGGTGTCATCGCAGCGACGCTCCCGAAATGAGCAAGGTGGCCTGCTCGAACCAGCCGGACAAGAAGTTCGGCAGGGAGAGCCCGAGCCACAGCACCAGCGCCAGGTGGATCGCCACCGGCAGCATGTTGGCCCGGATCGGTTTCTGCCCGAGCGGCGGCTCGCCGAATACCATCGGTTGCAGGTGACGGAACAGGCCGGCGAAGGCGGCGCCGAATCCGAACAGCAGCGGAATGGTCAGCCAGGGCCATGACTTCATCGTGGCCATCAGCAGCAGGAACTCGCTGATGAACACGCCAAACGGCGGGAATCCGGCGATCGCCACGGTGCCGATCAGCAGTCCCCAGCCGATCGCGGGCTGGGTGCGGATCAGACCGCGGATGCTGTCGATGCGCTGTGTGCCGGCGAGTTGCGAGGCATAGCCGACGGTGACGAAGATGGCCGACTTGGTGAGCGAGTTCATGGTCATGTGCAGCAGCGCGCCGAAAGTGGCGAGCGGCCCGCCGATGCCGAAGGCGAAGGTCATCAGCCCCATGTGCTCGATCGACGAGTAGCTGTACAGGCGCTTGATGTCGTGCTGGCGGTAGAGGAACAGGCCGGCCACGACGAACGAGAGCAGACCGAAGCCCATCATCAGATGGCCCGCAAGTTCGTTGTGCAACGAGGCATCCACCAGCATCTTGAAACGCACCAGCGCATACAGCGCGACGTTGAGCAGCAGGCCGGAAAGCACGGCCGACATCGGCGTCGGGCCTTCGGAGTGGGCATCGGGCAACCAGCTATGCAAGGGTACCAGGCCGACCTTGGTGCCGTAGCCCACAAGCAGAAAGACAAAGGCGAGCGAGACCACCGCCGGGTCGAGTCCGCCCGCCGTGGTGTCATGCAGCACCGTCCACAGCAGCGCATCTCCGCTCTCCACGCCGGTACGGTTCTCGGCGGCAAAGTAGATGAGCACGGTGCCGAACAGGGCCTGGGCGATGCCGACACCGCACAGC
>JAVHSB010000192.1:0-2429 GCA_036171955.1 Sideroxydans sp. | reverse complement strand
ACCTTGCCATCGTTGCTCAGCAGAAAGATGTCCTGCCCGGGGGTG
The DNA here is from genome assembly GCA_036171955.1 of Sideroxydans sp. Taxonomy (GTDB): domain Bacteria; phylum Pseudomonadota; class Gammaproteobacteria; order Burkholderiales; family Gallionellaceae; genus Sideroxyarcus. Next base: position 2,384 of record JAVHSB010000192.1, on the reverse strand, counting down.
CGCTTGCTGTCCAACGCTTCCGAAGCCCAGCTCCAGTAGATATGCCCGCACAGCACCCCGAGCAGCCTGTTCTGGTGGTCGAACACCGGCGAGGCAACATCGACCAGATAGAAGGTCTCGCCGCTGGGGTTGGGCAGTAGTTTGGCCAGCAGCAGCGCGTCATGCACGTCGCCGATGTAGTCGCCCTTGCGCCCCTCGGTGCACCACGGACGCTTGGACAGGTTCTTGCCTTCCAGATAGCCGCCGGTGCCGGCCAGCCCCATGCCGTCCGGCCCGCAGAAACCGATCCAGGCATAGGCATCGAAGTTCTGCTGCAGGCGCTCCATCAGCTCGCGTTTGCGCAGCAAGCGCACCTTGGGGTCGCGCATCTCGTCCAGCAGCGCGGCGTTGCGGATCTCGCGGCTGCGTTCGTACATGCCGCGGTCCAGCACATCCAGTGCCGTCTGCGCGCGACGCACAAAGCCATCGCCCTCGCTTTGCTCGATCTGGCGCTTGCTCACATCCGCCGCATAGAAACTCAATGCCGTGGACAGCAGCAGCACGATGGCGCCGCTGGCCAGACTGATCTCGGCACGCAGACTGCGGCGCGGATCAATCATGCTGAAAATTGAACTCATATACCTCCCGGGCATGTATTTCTGATATTTCCATTTGCCGCCATTGGAATGGTGTCATCAATGATTGAATATTGATTCATCGCGCCGACCCACGTTGTGATGGTGACTGACCGAACACGACGTGTGCGATTGCGCGCACGATGGATCACTGACGTGCACCGAGGTCGAGCCAGTATTTCAGCTCGAAAACTCCGGCCAGCGCCATCGCGGCGACATAGCCGGAAGAGAAAGCCGGAAGAGAAAGCCGGAAGAGAAAGCCGAAAATATGTCATTGATCATCGGCTATCACCCCGTGGATGAAGACCCTGTCACGGCCTGCCTGCTTGGCCTGATACATGGACTGATCGGCACTATTCAACAACTCCTGTTCGCTGAAAGTCTGCCCCTTGAACACAACCACCCCAACGCTCGCGCTACAGCGGTGTGCGACATGCTGCACCTGACCTGCACCATCACTATATTCAAGTTCATACGGCGCGCTGACCATCCGTCTCAACTTGTCCGCCAGTCGGCCGGCTTGCCCGGTTGCCACCTTCTGATCCTCATCCAGCTCTGCCAGCATGACCACGAACTCGTCGCCGCCGAAACGCGCGACCGTATCGATCTCGCGCACACCGGACAGGATGCGGACTGCCACTTCTTTCAGCAGCAGGTCGCCCACCTCATGGCCCCATCCGTCGTTCAACGGCTTGAAATTATCCAGATCGAGAAATATCAGCGCCGCATGTTCGCCGTTACGCTGGCTGGCGGCCATCAATTGTTTCAGGCGGTCGCTCAACATGCGCCGGTTGGGCAATCCGGTGAGGACATCGAAGTAGGCCATGTCGCGCATCGCCGCTTCCAACTGTTTGCGCCGCCAGATATTGCGAGAGAACACGCAGAACTGCTGTGTCTCTGGCATGTAGGTGACGGACACCTCCATCTCGATCTCGTGACCGTCCCTGTGCCGGTGGCGCGTCTCGAACAGCGCGTGGCCCTCGCGGATGATCTTCTCACCGCGCCTGCTGACATCCTCCACACGATCATCAGCATCCAGATCGCTGATGTGCATCCCGACCAGTTCTTCCATGCTGAAGCCCACCATTGCGGCATAGGCCTGATTGACTTCGAGGATCTTCCCTTCCTTATCAGTCATCCAGAAACCATCCTGTGTTGTCTCGATGATGATCTTGTGCTGGCGCAGCACCTGCTCTGCCTTGCGCTTCTCGGTGATGTCAGTGAAGGTGGCGAACACCTCGAACGGTGTTGCCTCACCCGACCGGAACTGCGGCACCGCGCTGACCCGCAGCCAGCGCATCCTTTCCTCTGCCGGATTGAACACTCCCATCACCACATCGCCCACCGGACGACCGGTGCGCAGCGCCTGCATGGCGGGGTGCATTTCGCCGGGGAAATCACTGCCATCTTCGTGGATGGCTTTCCAGCGCGGATCGATGGAGTTGCGTCCCTGCATCTGTTCCAAACTGAGTCCGAGCAGTTCTTCCGCCTTGGGATTGGCGTTGAAAATTCTGCCTTTGGCATCCTGAAACACCACGCCATGCGAGATGTTCGTGAACAGCAGGCGGTATTCCTCCTGGCTCTGCGCCAGCGCCGCATCCCTGGTCTTGGCCAAAGTGATGTCGATCAGGAAACCATTCCACAAGACACTGCCATCCTCTTCCCGCAGCGGCTGTGTATTGCCCTGTACCCAGCGGACCGAACCGTCCGGCATAAGGATGCGGAACTCGTGATGCCAGCGCGACAACCCCCGGGCGGATACCTCGGTCG
>JAVHSB010000191.1:0-2435 GCA_036171955.1 Sideroxydans sp. | reverse complement strand
CGAACTCGCCGCCGCCGTCCGATTCCCAGCGCACTCCCTGGTCGGACTTCTCGCCTGCACGCCGGGTCAGTACTGTGACCTTGTCTGCGACGATGAAGGCGGAATAGAAGCCCACGCCGAACTGACCAATCAGATTCGCATCCTTCTGCTGGTCGCCGGACAAGTTCGAAAAGAATTCGCGCGTGCCGGATTTGGCGATGGTGCCAAGATTGGCAATCACCTCGTCACGGTTCATGCCGATGCCGTTGTCGCTGATAGTCAGCGTGCGCGCTTGATTGTCAAAGGCTACACGGATAGATAGCTGGGAATCGTTCTCAAACAATGCATCGTTGTGCAGACCCTCGAAGCGCAACTTGTCGCAGGCGTCTGAAGCGTTGGAAACCAGTTCGCGCAGGAATATCTCGCGGTTGGAATAGAGCGAATGGATCATCAATTGCAACAGTTGTTTGACTTCTGTCTGAAAACCCATCGTTTCGCGGTTGCTGCTGGCAGTCATCTTTTCTCCCTCTCAATAAATAAAACGAGCCGCGAAGGCAAATGGGGATGCCGTGCCGAATTTCAAGCGCACCAGAAATAGCTGGCTATTCCGCCGTCCATCCGTATAATGCGCGCCTTGCCGCCCCCAAGGCGGTATCGAGTTCATCGTTTCCTGACCCTCTGCATCTGTTTCAAAGATGCGCCAAGCTTCACCGGTTAGCGACGATGTTTGTTTGCGCCGGTAGAGGTTTTTGTATTACCCCCCTACTGAATTTCATTGTGTGGCTTTTATGCCGCGCATGCGCTTTGTTATAAAAAAATAAAGGAATCACTTTGTCTGAAAATATCGTTATCTCCGCAACACCCGTGCCTGCTGAAGCTGTTCTTACATTCGCTTCGCTGGGCCTGGCCCCCGCCATTCTGTCGGCCGTGCAGGAATCCGGCTACACCGTCCCGTCCCCGATCCAGGCGGAAGCAATTCCGCAAGCGCTGGCCGGGCACGACCTGATGGCCTCCGCCCAGACCGGCACCGGCAAGACTGCCGCTTTCATCCTGCCCGCTTTGCAAAAGCTGTCGGTTGAATCCGCCGTGCGCGGCAAAGGCCCGCGTATTCTGGTGCTGACCCCGACGCGCGAACTGGCACAACAGGTTTCCGACGCCGCCAGCAAATACGGGAAACACATGCGCGTCAAAGTGGTGAGCATTCTGGGCGGCATGCCTTACCCGCTGCAAAACAAGCTGCTGTCCGGCTTCGTCGACATCCTGGTCGCCACCCCCGGGCGTTTGATCGACCATATCGAGCGCGGCCGCATCGACTTCTCGCGCTTGGAGATGCTGGTTCTGGACGAAGCCGACCGCATGCTGGACATGGGCTTCATCGACGATGTGGAACGCATCGCCGCTGCCACTCCTGCTACACGCCAAACCCTGCTGTTTTCCGCCACGCTGGACGGTGCGATCGGCAATCTGGGGCAGCGCCTGTTGAAGAGCCCGAAGCGCATCAGCATCACAGCCGCCAAAGCCCGCCACGAAAACATCGAGCAACGTCTGATGTACGTGGATGACATGGCGCACAAGAATCGCCTGCTCGACCATCTGTTGCGCGATGTGGATGTGAATCAGGCACTGGTGTTCACTGCCACCAAGCGCGATGCCGATTCTTTGGCCGACAGCTTGTCGGCACAGGGCCATGCCGCCGCCGCCCTGCACGGCGACATGAACCAGCGCGAGCGCAATCGCACCCTGGTCAACTTGCGCCGTGGCAATGTCCGCGTGCTGGTCGCCACTGACGTTGCCGCGCGCGGCATCGATGTTCCCGGCATCACCCACGTCATCAATTTCGACCTGCCCAAGTTCGCCGAAGATTATGTGCACCGCATCGGACGCACCGGGCGCGCCGGCGCCACCGGCATCGCGGTGTCGTTCGCATCCAATCGCGACGCGGGCTCACTGCGCAACATCGAGCGCTTTACCGGTCAAACCATCCAGCCGCACACGATCGAGGGAATGGAACCGAAGTTCAAGCCGCGTCCCGCCTCCGGCGGTCGCGGTGCCGGCGCACCGCGCGGCAACGGCGGCCCGCGCGGCAACGGCGGCCCGCGCCATCATGCGCCGGACAGTCGTCATGGCTTCGCCCGGGATGACCGCGGCAACCCGCATCGCGAAGGCAAATCGCACAACCGTTTCGGCAACGATGCGCGGACACCGGGCAGCAATGCCAATGGCAATCGCGCGCCCGCCCCGTTCAGCGGCAACCGCCGACCGCAAGGCACCAGCTTTTCGCTGGGCAGGGGCCACAACTCCGGCAACAAGGGTTAACAGGACGTAAAGCCCTGACGGTTGGGATCTGCGGTGTTGCATCCGCACTTTCGCCGCTTTCAGCCGGCCATTGGAAAACCAGCACAGGCACGCCGACGGCGTGCCTTTGTTGTTGTGTTGCAGAGACCTATCTAATATCC
>JAVHSB010000190.1:0-2447 GCA_036171955.1 Sideroxydans sp. | reverse complement strand
GATATGCTGGCGCGCGCATTGCGCGAACAGCAGACTGAGGCGCGTCAATTGCTGGAGGCGGTGGATAACGCGCTGGAGCAGGATGCCGCTCTGCTGGATGATCCGGCGCGCGAACGGATTCGTTCCAGCATGGAAAAGTTGCGCGCTGTGGTGGATGGCAACGACCACATGGCGATCAAGAGCGGTATTGATGCGCTCAATCAGGCCACCGTCAGCTTTGCCCAGAAGCGGATGGACCAAAGCGTGGCGCGCGCGCTCAAGGGACACAAATTGACCGAACTGGAAGGATAGCCATGGTACAGATCATTGTTTTGCCCCATGCGGAATTGTGCCCGAAGGGTGCCTTGTTCGAGGAGCAGGCGGGCAAGTCGATTTGCGATGCACTGCTCGACCACGGCATCGAGATCGAGCATGCCTGCGAGAAATCCTGCGCCTGCACCACCTGCCATGTCATCGTACGCGAGGGGTTCGACAGCCTGGCTGAGGCCAGCGAACTGGAGGAGGATATGCTGGACAAGGCATGGGGACTGGAACCCCATTCCCGTTTGAGCTGCCAGGCGCTTGTCGGCAACCTGGATATGGTGGTCGAGATCCCGAAATATTCGATCAATATGGCGAAGGAAGGGCACAGCAAATGAAATGGAAAGATGTGCGCGACATCGCGATCGCGTTGAGCGAAAAACATCCCGAGGTCGATCCGCTCACCGTCAACTTTGTCGCCCTGCACAACTATGTCGTGGATCTCGAAGACTTTGACGACGACCACAGCCACGGCGGCGAAAAAGTGCTGGAAGCGATCCAGGCCGCGTGGATCGATGAAGCCGAATGACATGCTGCAAGGGCTGGCAATGATTCGTGGCCGTTGGCTCTATCTGGCCGGCGCGCTGGCGGTGACCGGATTGTTCGGAGCGGCGCTGTATCTGCAATATGTCCTGCGCGAGGAGCCGTGCCCGCTGTGCATGCTGCAGCGGGTGATCTTCATCGTCATCGGAGCGCTGTTTCTCGCCGCTGCTATCCACAATCCGGGCCGCATCGGCCGCCGCATCTACGCCGCCCTGATCGCGCTGTTCGCGCTGGGCGGCATCGCCACTGCCTCGCGCCACATCTGGTTGCAGCATCTGCCGCAGGACCAGGTGCCTGCCTGCGGCCCCGGCCTCGATTACCTGTTGCAGAATTTCCCGTTGGCCGAGGTGTGGCAGGAGTTGATGCACGGCTCCGGCGAATGCGCGGAAAAAGGCTGGACCTTCCTGACCCTCGGCATCCCGGAGTGGTCGCTGCTGTGCTACGTGCTGCTCGGGGCATGGGCAATTCTCATCGCCATGAAAAAACCGCCCGCAGGCGGTTCCTTCTGATCCTTCCCGGCCTCATGCAGAGGCCGGTTCACTTTCAGTCTTCGAAGCGCCTGACCATGATGCGGCGCAGCAGATTGTCCTTCACGACAAACTGGTGATACAGCGCAGCAGCGACGTGGAACACCACCAGCAGAACCATGATGCCGATGAACAGTTCATGGAATTCCTTGGCGGACACTTTGTGGAAATCGGGGATCAAGGCCGGGTCGCCCGCTTGCAGTGCGGCGAACACGCCGGAACTCACGGCGGTGACACTGCCGGAGATGGCGACCGCGATGACCGCGAGATTGGTCAAGCCATGGGTGAGCGCGGCGACCTTGTTCAACAGCGGGTTGGCGTTGGCGGGTGCGGGTTCGCCGTCTATCTTTCTGAAATAAATGCGCGCCAGAGTCAGCAGCAACACGAGATTTCCGAGCAGGAAGTGCACGGGGTACATCGAGAGTTTGGCTGCGGCATCCTTGCTTTCATCAAGCTCATGGCCGAAATAAAAGGCGATGAGGATAAGGGCGAAGATCGCCCAGTGCGTGAGGGCGGTGCGCCGGCTGTATTGTTTCATCTGGATTCACTTTCGAGTGGTTGAAAACGCCGCGCATTATATCGCCGCCGGCGGACGGGTGCGCGCTAGCCAAGGTGTTGCAACCACTCCGGCACTCCCTTGCCCGCGGCTTGTCCGCTGGCTAAACAGGCGGTCAGCAGGTAGCCGCCGGTGGGGGCTTCCCAATCCAGCATCTCGCCCGCGCAAAACACGCCGGGAATTTTCTTCAGCATCAGGTGGCGATCGAGCGATTCGAACTTTACCCCGCCGGCGGAGCTGATGGCTTCGGCCAATGGACGCGTTGCGAGGAGTTGCAAAGGCAGGGCTTTGATGGTAGCGGCAAGCAGTGCATCGTCGTTCATCTGTTCCGTACTCAACACCTCGCGCAACAGATTGCTTTTTGCGCCTTTCAATCCCAGACGACTTTGCAGGTGGCCGGATAACGAACGCGAGCCGCGCGGGCGTGCCACCTCTGCGCGTACGCGTTCCTGTGGCCAGTCCGGCAGCAGGTCGAGCAGGAGCGTGGCGCTGCCATTGCGCTCGATCTCGTCGCGCAGCGC
>JAVHSB010000189.1:0-2453 GCA_036171955.1 Sideroxydans sp. | reverse complement strand
GTGCTGTTCGTTGCGTTCTGCATCGGCTGGCTGGCGCTGGCCGCATTCCTGCTCTGGCAATTGACCGCCGCGCATGCGCTGATGCAATTCGCGTTGCGCGCCGGTCTGTGGGGATTCGTGCTGCCGGTGTTCGCCACGGTGGCGCATCGCATGATTCCGTTCTTCACGTCCAGCGCACTCAATCAAAAAGAAGTGCCGCGCCCGTTCTGGCCGTGGTGGACGATTCTGGCGATGAGCATCGTGCATGGCGCACTGGAATTCTTCAATTTTCCAGCATGGCTATGGCTGGCCGATCTGCCGCTGGCATTTGCCGCGCTCACGCTGACCCGGTTGTGGGGTTTCCGCAGCAGCTTTAAAAATCCATTGCTCGCCGTGCTGCATGTCGGCTTCGCCTGGCTGGGGCTTGCCATGCTGCTCTTTGCGGTGCAGAGCCTGTGGCTGTGGACGCACCACGACACCGGCTTCATCTGGGGGCTGGCGCCGCTGCATGCGCTGACCATCGGCTGCTACGCCACGCTGGTGATCGGCATGGGAACGCGCGTCACGCTCGGCCATTCCGGCCTGCCATTCGTCATCGACACCCCGGTCAAACTGATGTTCGTTGGTATCCAGCTGGTGACGCTGGCGCGCCTCGCGGCCGACATGCTTCCGGTCAATAGTGGCGTTTTTTACCTGGTCGCCGTATTGGGCTGGCTCGCCTGCTTTGCCCCGTGGGCATGGCGTTATCTGCCGGCCTATTGGCGACCGCGTGCGGACGGTCAGCCGGGCTGACCGATGGCTGGTGCTCGTCGGCCGGAATGTGGGGCGTATAATGCCGCCTACTTATGACGACGACCCCAGAGAACACTACATTGAATACCGTCAGTTTTGCCGATCTACAGCTCGCCCCCGAAATCCTCAAGGCGCTTACCGAAGCTGGATACACCACCCCCACGCCGATCCAGGCACAGGCCATTCCGGCAGTGCTGGACAATCAGGACTTGATGGCGGGCGCCCAGACCGGCACCGGCAAGACCGCTGCCTTTGCCTTGCCGTTGCTGCAGAAACTGTTGCCGCATGCCAGCGCCAGCACTTCGCCCGCGCGGCATCCGGTGCGCGCTTTGATTCTGGTGCCGACGCGCGAACTGGCGATCCAGGTGGAACAGAACATCAAGCAATATGCGAAATACAGCCGCTTGCGCTCGCTCGTGGTGTACGGCGGGGTGGATATTCGCACGCAAACGCCGCATCTGAAGACCGGTGTGGAGATTCTGGTGGCGACGCCGGGACGACTGCTGGACCACATCGAACAGAAGACTGTGCTGCTGAACCAGGTGGAGATACTGGTGCTGGACGAAGCAGACCGCATGCTGGACATGGGCTTCATGCCGGACCTGAAGCGCATCTTGGCGCTGTTGCCGCGCCGCCGCCAGAGCCTGATGTTCTCCGCCACCTTCTCCGACGAGATCAAGAAGCTGTCCGAGGATTTCCTGATCTATCCGACCCTGATCGAAGTGGCGCGCAGCAATGCGATGGCCGAGAACATCATGCAGAAGGTCTTCCTGGTTGAGCAGGCCGACAAACATGCCGTGCTGGCGCAGTTGCTGCGCGGCGACGACGCCAGCCAGGCGATCGTGTTCACCAAGACCAAGCTCACCGCCAGCCGTCTCGCGCGCCAGTTGCAGCGCGAGGGCGTCGCCGCCGACGCCATCCACGGCGACAAGAGCCAGCTCGAACGGCAGCAGGCGCTGGAAGCGTTCAAGCAGGGCAAGGTGTCGGTGCTGATCGCCACCGACGTTGCGGCGCGCGGGCTGGATATCGACCACCTGCCGATGGTCATCAACTACGAGATTCCGCATGCGCCGGAAGATTACGTGCATCGCATCGGTCGCACCGGCCGCGCCGGCGCCTCCGGCAAGGCGATCTCGCTGGTGTCGCCGGAAGAAGAGAAATATCTGGCAGAGATAGAAAAACTGATCAAAACCAGCATCGAGAAAGAAACCGCCGTTGTGCCGCAGATGCATGCCCGTTTGGCGCGCCCGTCTGCGCCAACGCGCGAACCGCATCACGCTTACCACAAGCCCGCTCCGAGCAAGCCCGCGCATGATCCATGGTTCGACCAGCCCTACGTGCCCAAAGTCACCGAACCCGCGCCGAAGACGACCAGAACTGAATTCGTCGTGGACAAGCCGAAAACCCAGATTCCGGCTTTGTTCAGGCGCGCCAGCTGAAGTTGTTCCGGGCGCGGTGAGCCGAATGCCATGACCGTCGCGCTGACCATCGTTCCCATCTTTCTGCTCATCCTGCTCGGTGCGCTCATGCGCCGCTGGTTTGGTTTGCGCGACGATTTCTGGCCGCAGCTCGACCGCCTGATCTATTACATCTTTTTTCCGGCACTGCTGTTCCACACGCTGTCGCATTTCAGCATCGACGTGGGCGCAGCGGCACCGATGCTGACGGTTGCTGCGCTGTAT
>JAVHSB010000188.1:0-2482 GCA_036171955.1 Sideroxydans sp. | reverse complement strand
ATCAAGGTTCTGCTGGTGGATGACCACGCGCTGTTCCGCGATGGCATGCGCTACGTGCTGCAACAACTCACCGATGATGTGGAGATCCTCGATACCGGCAGTTTCAGCGAGGGCCTGCAGCTGGTGATGGCGAATCCGGATATCGATCTGGCCTTGCTGGACCTGAACATGCCGGACAGCAACGGTGTCTCGTCGCTGCAACTCTTTCACCAGCGCTTCCCGGACATTCCGCTGGTGGTGGTGTCCGGCTCGGATCAGCGCGACGACATCGAGAACGTGATGAACCTGGGCGCGATGGGATTCATTTCCAAGATGTCTCCGTCCAGGACCATGCTGGCCGCGCTGCACATGGTGCTGGACGGCGGTGTGTATGTGCCGCCGCAGCTGTTGCAGCAGGTAGTGGCCAAGCTCGAGACGGGGCAGGCGCTGAACGACAAGCGCAGCCAGCGCGCCAGCAAATACGGGCTGACCCCGCGCCAGTTGCAGGTGCTGCAACTGATTGGTGCCGGCAAGAGCAACAAGGAGATTTCGCGCATGCTTAGTTTGGCGGAAGGCACGGTCAAGATCCACGTCGCAGCCATCTACCAGGCGCTGCATGTCAATTCCCGCATCGAGGCGGTGGATACTGCACGCCGCTTCGGCTTTATCGCTGAAGAGAACGGATTGGCGTCGCACGAGGAATCCTGATGGCTTTGCCTGAAACCTCTGCCACACCATTGCCCGAGCGCCTGCTGCATCTTCTGCGCGAATCGCGCTGGCTGCTGCTGGTGGCGCTGGCGCTCTATCTCGCGCTGATCCTGTTCGGTTACGACCGCTCCGATGCGGCCTGGTCGCACGGTGCGGCGGCGCCTGTTGCGCACAATCCGGGCGGCACCCTCGGGGCATGGGTGTCGGATGTTTTGCTCTATGTGTTCGGCTTCTCCTCGTGGTGGTGGGTCACCCTCCTGTTGCAGCGCGTCTGGCAGGGCTACCGCCGTTTGCGTGCGGACAGTCTGTTCGATGCGCGCGGTTTGTGGATCTCCCTGCTCGGTTTCGGCGTGCTGTTGTCGGCAAGCAGTGCTCTGGAACATCTGCGCCTTTATACCTGGCAGGTCGAATTGCCGCAGACGCCCGGCGGCATGCTGGGCGTCATCCTGGGGGATGCGCTGGCGCAGGGGCTGGGTTATGTCGGCGCCACTTTGTTCCTGCTTGCGCTGATGGCGGCAAGTTTCAGCCTTTACAGCGGATTGTCCTGGCTGCGTTTCATCGACCGTCTGGGCGGATGGCTGGAGGACGGCTGGTTGTGGGCACACAGCGCATGGCAGACCTGGCAGGACAAGCGCATCGGCGCGCAGGCGCTGCAGCAGCGCGACGTGATCGTGGAAGAAGAAAAGAAACGCGTCGATGAGCACGAGCCGATCCATATCGAGATGCCGGTGGTGGATGTGCCGCGTTCGACACGGGTGGAGAAAGAAAAGCAGGCCGCGCTGTTTGCCGAGCTGCCTGACTCGCCATTGCCGCCGCTGCACATTCTCGATGCGGCGACACAGCAGACCGAAGTGGTGTCGGCGGACACCCTCGAATTCACCTCGCGCCTGATCGAACGCAAACTCAAGGATTTCGGCGTGATGGTTAAAGTGGTCGGCGCCTATCCGGGCCCGGTCATCACGCGCTACGAGATCGACCCGGATGTCGGCGTGAAAGGCAGCCAGATTGTGAATCTGGTGCGCGACCTGGCGCGCGCGCTGTCGGTGGTCAGCATCCGCGTGGTGGAGACCATCCCCGGCAAAAGCTACATGGCACTGGAGTTGCCCAACCCGAAACGGCAGATGGTGCACTTGTCCGAGATCCTCGGCTCGCAGGTGTATGCCGACATGCATTCGCCGCTCACCATGGCCATGGGCAAGGATATCTCGGGCAAGCCGGTGGTGGCCGATCTCGGCAAGATGCCGCATGTGCTGGTGGCAGGCACCACCGGTTCCGGCAAGTCGGTGGCGATCAACGCCATGATCCTGTCCCTGCTCTACAAGTCCACGCCGCAGCAGGTGCGTCTGCTACTGGTCGATCCCAAGATGCTGGAGCTGTCGGTCTATGAAGGCATCCCGCATCTGCTGGCGCCCGTGGTGACCGACATGCGCCAGGCAGCCGCAGCGCTCAACTGGTGCGTGCAGGAGATGGACAAGCGCTACAAGCTGATGGCTACCCTTGGCGTGCGCAACATCGCCGGCTATAACCAGCAATTGCGCGATGCCGTCAAGGCGGGTGCGCCGCTGACCAATCCGTTCACGCTCACACCCGAAAACCCCGAGGCGCTGGAAGAACTGCCGTTTATCGTGGTATTCATCGACGAGCTGGCCGACCTGATGATGGTGGTGGGCAAGAAAGTGGAAGAGCTCATCGCGCGCCTGGCGCAGAAAGCGCGCGCTTCCGGCATCCATCTGGTGCTGGCGACGCAGCGCCCCTCGGTCGATGTCATCACCGGCCTGATCAAGGCCAACGTGCC
>JAVHSB010000187.1:0-2488 GCA_036171955.1 Sideroxydans sp. | reverse complement strand
TACATGGATGTCGTGGCGCTGGCGCAGCACGGGGTCGAATATGCCGTGGCCACGCTGGGTACCGCGACCACGCCATATCATGTGCAGAAACTGCTGCGCCTGTGCGAGCAGGTGGTGTTCTGTTTCGACGGGGACAAGGCGGGACAAAAAGCCGCCTGGCGCGCGTTGGGGAATGCACTGCCGCAACTGCAAGACGGCAAGCGCATCGGCTTCTTGTTCCTGCCCGAAGAGCATGATCCGGACACCTACATCCGCGAATTCGGGCGTGAAGCTTTCGAGCATGAACTGGAAAACTCGCTGCCGCTTTCGGGCTATCTGTTGCGCGAATTGACGGCTGCGGTCGATCTGCGCACACAGGAAGGGCGCAGCGCCTTGCTCAAGAATGCGCAGCCGCTGCTGACGTCCATCAGCGCACCGGGCACGGCATTGCTGCTGCGCAAGGAAGTGGCGGCACTGGCAGGCGTGACCCAGGAAGAACTGGAGGCGCTGTGGTCGATCAAGCCGATTGCCGCGCCGCGCCGGCAGCTGCCGCAAAGAGTGAGGAGGGCAAACCCTTCCGGACTGCGCGCCATGTTGCGTTGCCTGGTGCTGCAGCCGGAACTGGTGCAGGAGCTCCCTGCGGCCTGGCGGGGAGAAGGAAATGAAGGCGCGGCCATCGCGGCGCTGGCGGACTGGCTCAAAGCCTCGGCGGACGAAACCAGCACGGCAGCCCTGATCCAGAACTTCCAGGGATCGGCACACGAAGCGGCATTCGCCGCGGCACAGGCTGACATCCTCAATCTTGGACAGGAATTCGATGCGGCGGCCGAGTTCGCGGACATCCTGCTCAATTTGCGGCGCGAAGCGGTCGAGACCGAAATGGCAAACCTGCAGGGCAAGGGGCTGGACGGGATGTCGGAACAGGAACGCGCGCGCTACGAAGAACTGAATGCGCAATTGAGGCGGCTCAAAACGGGCGCGAACTGAACGTGCGGGCGTCGGGCGCACCTGATGCCGGAACCGGGCTAAGCTGCGGAAAGATTTTGGAAATTCGGGTATAATCCGCGCCCTTTCGGCGGTACGGCCGCCATCGATCAACTTGATTTCCGGGAATCGAGCATGGCTACTCAGCAAAAGAAAACATCCGAAACTGCAAAGAAAAAACCGGCCCAGCCCGCGCAGGCGGCAGCGAAGGCAATGGTTGCCCAGAAAAAGACGACTGCCAAAGCGCACGAAGCCGCTGCGGCGAAAACGGCGGACAGCTTGCAGGATGTGGAAGAGCGCCGCACGCGCCTGAAGGCGCTGATCCTGCTGGGCAAGGAGCGCGGCTACCTGACATTCGCCGAAATCAACGACCATCTGCCGGACATGCTGGAAGTCGAGCAGGTCGAGGGCGTGGTCAGCATGATCAACGATATGGGCATCACCGTGTGCGATGTGGCGCCGGACGCCGAATCGCTGGTGATGAACGAGGTTGCGCCGCCGGTGGCCGACGAAGATGCCGCCGCCGAAGCTGAAGCCGCAATTTCCACGGTTGATTCCGAATTCGGGCGCACCACAGACCCGGTGCGCATGTACATGCGCGAGATGGGCGTGGTCAACCTGCTGACGCGCCAGGACGAGATCGTCATCGCCAAGCGCATCGAGGAAGGCCTGAAGCACATGATTCAGGCGATTTCCGCCTGCCCGGCCACGATCGCCGAGATCCTCGGGCTGGCCGACAAGATCGCCAGGGATGAGATGCGCGTGGATGAGCTGATCGATGGTTTTGTTGACGGCGAGGACGAGGCAAAAATCGGCAGCGACGACGAAGAAGAATCTGCCGACGAAGAGCAGGATGAAGCGGCGAATGAAGACATCGATGAGGAAGAGGACGAGGAGGCGATGGCTGCCGCTGCCGCTGCCAACCTGGCCCAACTCAAAGCGGACGCTCTGGCCCGTTTCGCGGTGATTGCCGACCTGTTCACCAAGATGGGCAAGGCGTACGAGAAATACGGCTACCGCAGCAAACAATACGACAAGTTGCAGCAGCAGATTTCGGATGAGCTGATGCAGTTCCGTTTTTCCGCCAAGCAAGTCGAATTCCTGTGCGACACCATGCGTGAATTGGTTGAGGAAGTGCGCCGCAACGAGCGCGCGATCCAGGACCTTTGCGTGAACAAGGCGCATATGCCGCGCGCCATATTCATCAAGAGTTTCCCGACCAATGAGATCGACCTGGACTGGGTCAAGCGCGAGATGGCGGGCAATAAATCCTACAGCGAGGGATTGGCGCGCCACGAGGCAGCCATCCTGGACAAACAGAAAAATATGATTGCACTGCAGGCTCGCGTTGGCATTCCCATCCTTGACCTGAAAGAAATCAACCGCCAGATGACCAACGGCGAAGCCAAGGCACGCCGTGCCAAGCGCGACATGATCGAGGCGAACTTGCGCCTGGTCATCTCCATCGCGAAGAAATATACCAACCGCGGCCTGCAATTCCTCGACCTGATCCAGGAAGGCAACA
>JAVHSB010000186.1:0-2507 GCA_036171955.1 Sideroxydans sp. | reverse complement strand
CCAAGCTGATCAAGAAGAACACCACGATCCCGACCAAGGCATCGCAAGTGTTCTCGACAGCGGACGACAACCAGTCCGCGGTGACCATCCACGTGTTGCAGGGTGAACGCGAGATGTCTTCCGGCAACAAGAGCCTGGGCCAGTTCAACCTGTCCGACATCCCGCCCGCACCGCGCGGCATGCCGCAGATCGAGGTGACCTTCAACATCGACGCCAACGGCATCCTGCACGTTTCCGCCAAGGACAAGGCCACCAACAAGGAAGCCAACATCACCATCAAGGCCAGCTCGGGCTTGAGCGAGGAAGAGATCAACCGCATGGTGGCGGATGCGGAGGCTCATGCCGACGAAGACAAGAAGGCGATGGAACTGGTGACCGCGCGCAACCAGTTGGACGCGCTGATCCACTCCACCAACAAGTCAATGAAGGAATACGGCGAGCAGCTCTCCGCCGACGAAAAGACTGCCATCGAAGCTGCGGTGAAAGAAGCCGAGGAAGTCGTGAAGGGAGACGACAAGACCACCATCGAAGCCAAGACCGAAGCATTGGCGACTGCCGCGCAGAAGCTGGGCGAGAAGATGTATGCGGCCGAGCAGGCCAAGGCACAAGCCGCAGGCGGCGCACAACCTGAGACGGGCGCGAAGGCGGACGATGCCGACGTGGTGGATGCCGAGTTCACCGAAGTGAATGACAAGAAATAAAATCCATCAGCCACAGAGAACACAGAGTAATTCTTTACATCCGCCAAGTTCTCTGTGACCTTAGTGTTCTCTGTGGTGAAAAGGTTTTGCAGTGATAAACGATGGGTTTCGCGGCGCGAAACCCATCCTACATTCAGCGGTAACTGAAAATGTCCAAAAAAGACTATTACGAAGTCCTCGGCGTCAACCGCGACGCGTCTGAGGAAGACATCAAGAAGGCTTATCGCAAACTCGCGATGAAGTTTCATCCCGACCGCAATCCGGATAATCCGAAGGCGGAAGAACAGTTCAAGGAAGCCAAGGAAGCCTACGAGACTTTGTCCGACGGACAGAAGCGCGCCGCCTATGATCAGTATGGGCATGCGGCCTTCGAAGCCGGGGGCATGGGCGGAGGCAATCCCTTTGGCGCAGGTAGCGCGCAGGGATTTGATTTTTCCGACATCTTTGGCGACATCTTTGGCGGTGGCCGCGGCGGACGCAGCCAGGCGCATCGCGGTGCCGATCTGCGCTACAACATGGAAATCACGCTGGAGGAAGCGGCGCGCGGCACAACCAAGCAAATCCGGATCCCGGTCATGGAGGAATGCGAGACCTGCCACGGCTCCGGCGCCAAACCGGGCACCACCCCGGTCACATGCTCCACTTGCGGCGGCCAAGGTCAAGTCCGGGTCCAGCAGGGATTTTTCTCGATCCAGCAGACCTGCCCGCGTTGCCATGGCACTGGCAAACAGATCAGTTCACCCTGCGCCACCTGCCACGGCTCTGGTCGGGTAAAAAAACAGAAGACGCTGGAGATCAAGATCCCGGCCGGCATCGACAACGGCATGCGCCTGCGTCACAGCGGCCACGGCGAGGCTGGTTCGCACGGGGCACCGCATGGCGACCTCTATGTCGAAATCCACATCCAGCCGCACAGCGTATTCGAGCGCGACGGCGACGACCTGCATTGCGAAATGCCCATCAGCTTTGCCACTGCCGCGCTCGGTGGTGAAATCGAGATACCCACCCTCGACGGTGCGGCACGCATCAAGGTCCCGCCTGAAACACAAAGCGGCAAACAGTTCCGCCTGCGCGGCAAAGGCATCAAGGGGATGCGCACGCATACCCATGGCGACCTGCATTGTCACGTCATCGTCGAAACCCCTGCCAACCTGACCGAGCGCCAGAAAGAGCTGCTACGCGAATTCGAAACAATCAGCCAGGCCGACAGTGCGCGCCATAATCCGCGCGCAAAATCGTGGATGGGAAAGGTCAAGGAGTTCTTCGGGCAATAAGCGCCTGCCATGTTCCGGTGATTATTGTGCAGCGGGGTGGTGTTTGTTCTATGATTTCGCCCGCCACATCCATTCAATAGGAGTCACATCATGGCTAGCGGCCTCATCCTGCTTGGCATCTGCATCGTCGCACTGATCTATGGCATCGGTCTGTACAACAATCTGGTCAGCCTCAAGCACGGGGTCGGCAAGGCATGGGCAAACATCGATGTGTTGCTCAAACAGCGCCACGATGAATTGCCGAAACTGGTCGAGGTGTGCAAACAATACAAACAGTTTGAACAGGAAACGCTGCAACGGGTGATCGAGGCGCGCTCACAAGTTCAGAGCGCGCGCGAAGGTCAGGACATCGCGGCTCTGGGCAAGGCGGAAGGTATGCTGCGCGCTGGATTGGGCAACATCTTTGCGGTGGCGGAGGCATATCCTGAACTGAAGACCAACGAAAACTTCATGCAGTTGCAAACCCGTGTCACCGGACTGGAGAATGCCATCGCCGACCGGCGCGAGTTGTATAACGAGTCGGTCAACATCT
>JAVHSB010000185.1:0-2522 GCA_036171955.1 Sideroxydans sp. | reverse complement strand
CTGGAGATCAGCGACAAGATCGAGAAGGTCAGCGGCAACAAGGTCAAGCGCAGTTGCACGGTCAAGGTCGGGGTGGAAATCGAGCTCGCGAAAAAGATCGTCAAGCATCTCAAGGACAGCAAGCTCAAGGTGCAGGCCAGCATCCAGGGCGACGCCGTGCGCGTGACCGGCAAGAACCGCGACGACCTGCAGGCCGCGATCGCCTTCGTCAAGAAGACCATCACCGATTTCCCGCTGCAATACCAGAACTTCCGCGATTGAGCCAGGGAGCCTCTGATCAAGTCCCCTCTCCCAGTGGTGGATGGAGCAGAGTCGATGCCTCGGCAGGCAGAAATTAAAGCCGAAAAAGATTGATCCGCAGCTGTGGGAGCCCGATTTATCGGGCGATAGCCAGCTTTGAAATCGCCCGATAAATCCGGCTCCCCCAACGGCGCTTCTCATGGACAATGATTTCTGGTGTCAGACCAGTTGTCGCCAGCAAAGCTGATTGCTGTGTAATCAGGGGTCCCCGGCAACTAACGATCAAGGAGGCATGATGAAAAAAGCATTGGTGCTGTTCGCCGAAGGCAGCGAAGAACTCGAAGCCGTCAGCCTCATCAACATCCTGCGCCGCGGTGGCATCGAGGTCACCGTCGCGGGACTGACACCCGGCCCGTTGCGCGGCAGCCGCGGTATCGTGCTGCTGCCGGACACCACGCTGGATCACATGCGCAGCGAAGATTTCGACCTGGTCGTGCTGCCCGGCGGCCAGCCCGGCACCGACCATCTGCGCGCCGATGCGCGCGTGGCCAACCTGCTGCAGTCGATGCACCGGCAGGGCCGTTATGTCGCCGCCATCTGTGCCGCGCCTTCGGTGCTGGCACAGGCAGGCCTGCTCGACGGCAAGCGCGCCACCGCTTATCCGGGCACGCTCGATGATTTCCCAGCAGTGCAGCAACAGACGACCGCGATAGTCGAAGACGGCAAGCTCATCACCTCGCGCGGCCCGGGCACTGCGATGGACTTCGCACTCACGCTGGTCGAGCGCCTTGCCGGCAAGGCCAAGCGCGACACCGTGGAAGCTGCGCTGGTGCGCTGATGCGGCTGCCGCCTTCGCTGCTCGCACTCGCCCTGCAATTGGCAGCCTGGCTGGTCGCGTTCCTTGTTGCCGGCAGGGCCGGCTGGCCGCCGCTGGTGCTGGCGCTGCTGGCCGGCGCTCTCGCTGCCGTATTCAGTCACCTTGCCAAGCTGGCGCGCTGGTGGCTGCCGATCCAGTTTGTGTTCGCCCCCGCACTGGTGCTGACGCTTGCGGCAAACCTCCCGCCCCTGTTTTTCCTGTTCGGCTTTCTGTTCCTGCTGCTGGTGTACTGGAGCACGTTCCGCACCCAGGTTCCCCTGTATCTGTCCAGCCGCAAGGTCTGGCAGGCGCTGGAAGCCCTGCTGCCAGCCGATCGCCCGTTGCGCTTCATCGACCTCGGCTCCGGCCTCGGCGGTGTGCTGACGCATCTTGCCAGGGTGCGCCCGGACTCCCATTTCACCGGAGTCGAGGTCGCGCCCATCCCCTTCGCCTTGAGCTGGCTGCGCATCCGCCTCGGCGGCTACCGCAACTGCACGGTACGCTGGCAGAGTCTGTGGGATTGCGATCTGGCCGACTATGATGTGGTGTTCGCCTATCTGTCGCCGGTGCCGATGTCAGAACTGTGGACAAAAGTCGAACGCGAGCTGCCGCCCGGCGCGCTGTTCATCAGCAACTCATTCGACGTCCACGATCATCCGCCGCAGGAGATGCGCGAGGTGGACGACCTGCATCATTCGAAACTGTATCTCTGGAAAAAATGAGATGCTATTTATCAGGCAGTTACGGCAGGCCCGGCAAAATGCTTCCCAAGCCGGATTTTTTTCGCTAGGATGCGCCCCTGTCACAGTCTTGCATCAGCACGGCACTGCCGCATCGCAACAAAACTCCCTAAACTCACGACGAGAAAAAACATGAGCGAGCACATTCGTTACATCACTGACGACACTTTCACTGCCGAAGTTTTGCAGTCCCCGCTACCCGTGCTGGTGGACTACTGGGCGGAATGGTGCGGCCCCTGCCGCATGATCGCGCCGATCCTGGATGAGGTGGCCAAGGAGTACAGCGGACGCCTGAACGTGGCCAAGCTGAATGTGGATGAGAACCAGCATACCCCGCAAAAATATGGCGTGCGCGGCATCCCCACACTGATGCTGTTCAAGAACGGCAACATCGAAGCCACCAAGGTGGGCGCATTGTCCAAGTCGCAATTGACCGCTTTCATTGACAGCCACATCTGAACCCTTTAGTCTCCCGCCCGCACTTGCCGAGTTTCGTTCTGAAACGCAGATAAAATAACCAGATCCAGAGCAGCACGGCAATCCGGCGGGATTTCCCGCAAACCCTGCAACACCCTCCCGTAACTTTCTATCGATTGCGCTGACGCGCCCATCCCGACCATGCATTTATCCGACATCAAGACCAAGCACATCACCGAACTGGTGGAAATGGCCACCGCCAGCCAGAT
>JAVHSB010000184.1:0-2524 GCA_036171955.1 Sideroxydans sp. | reverse complement strand
GCAGCAAGGCCAATCAGAACCAGGCCGACGATGATGCGCAGTGCACGGTCGATGCCGCCAACGTTTAGTTTCATGGTGTGCTCCTTCGGGTAAGTGGTTAGAACGGAGGCTGCATGGTAGGGTGCGGCCAAAGGGGTGTCTGTGCGAAATGTCACAGATAACACCTTGAGCGAAACAGGGTTTCCTGTTTCAATCAGCAACCGTTTCAAGGATAAGACTTCAGATATGGCACAAGCAAGCATCGGCATCATCGGCGGCAGCGGCGTGTATGACATTGCCGGGCTGGAAAACAGACATTGGGAGAGGGTGGAAACCCCGTTTGGCGAGCCCTCCGACGAATTGCTGTGCGGCGAACTCGATGGCGTCAAGCTGGCTTTTTTGCCGCGTCACGGGCGCGGACACAGGATACCGCCCTCATCGATCAATTTTCACGCCAACATCGATGCCCTGAAACGGGTGGGTGTGACCGATGTCATCTCGGTCAGCGCGGTCGGCTCGCTACGCGAGGGCCTGCCGCCCGGCACCTTTGTCATTGTCGACCAATTCATCGACCGCACCTTTGCCCGTGACAAATCGTTCTTCGGTCCCGGACTGGTGGCGCATGTGTCGATGGCGCATCCAGTGTGCCATCGGCTGGGAGATCATCTTGAAGCAGCCGCCAGAAAAGCGGAAATCCCGGTCATGCGCGGCGGCACTTATCTGGTGATGGAAGGCCCGCAGTTCTCGACCCTGGCCGAATCCGAACTTTACCGCCAATGGGGTTGCGACGTGATCGGCATGACCAATATGCCGGAAGCCAAGCTCGCGCGCGAAGCAGAGCTATGTTACGCCACGGTGGGGATGGTTACCGACTACGACTGCTGGCATCCCAATCACGACGATGTGACAGTCGAACAGATCATCCATGTGCTGCTGGCCAACGCAGACAAGGCGCGCACGCTGGTCAAACAGGCCGTGCCGCAGATCGCGGCGGACCAACAGGCGTGCGAATGCGGTTGCCGTCATGTATTGCAGCATGCGCTCATCACCGCGCCGGAAGCGCGCGACGCGGCGATGGTGCAGAAACTGCAAGCGGTGGCGGGGCGGGTGCTGAAATGAGCGAACAGTCATTGCGCACTGCTCTGCTGCAAATCTCCCGTCGCATGGTCGAACTCGGTCTCAACCGGGGCACGGCGGGTAATGCTTCGGTGCGTTGCGGTGACGGCATTCTCATCACGCCCTCCGCCTTGCCCGTCGCGGAAATGAGCGAGCAGGACATGGTGCTGCTGGATAGTGCAGGCATAGTGCTGCAAGGCAGCAAGCCCTCCAGCGAATGGCGCTTCCACTGCGACATCCTCAAGGCGCGCCCCGAGATTGGCGCGGTGCTGCACATGCATTCGCCGTTCGCCACGACGCTGGCCTGTTTGCACCGCGAGGTGCCCGCTGTGCACTACATGATTGCGCTGGCCGGTGGCGACTCGATTCGCTGCACGCCCTACAGCCTGTTCGGCGCACAGCAACTTTCGGACGATGCGCTGGAAGCCCTGCGCGGACGCAAAGCCTGTCTGCTCGGCAACCACGGCATGATTGCACTGGGGACCGACCTCGACGATGCGCTGGCGGTGGCGCAGGAAGTGGAATTCCTGTGCGAAATATACTGGCGCACACTGTCTGCGGGTGAGCCGAACATCCTCACTTCACAGCAGATGCACGAAGTAAAATCAAAGTTCGTCGAATACAAGAAACACGACAAGACCTAAACTCTTCACCACAGAGACATAGAGCAAAAGCAAAACAACATCAGTCGTTACTTGGTGTTCTCTGTGTCTCTGGGGCGAAATTGGATTTCAATACTTTTCAGGAAACCGCAATGCCCATCAAATCCAGAGTCCGCACCGTCCCGCATTATCCCAAGCCGGGCATCATGTTCCGCGACATCACCACCGTGCTCAAGGATCCGGTCGGATTGCGCCTCACCATCGATGAAATGGCGCGTCGCTACCGCGATGTGAAGATCGACAAGATCGCGGGTATCGAATCGCGCGGCTTTATTCTGGGTGCACCGCTGGCGTATGTGCTGGGCAAGGGATTTGTCCCGATCCGCAAAAAAGGCAAGCTGCCCGCCGCGACCATCGGCCACGACTATGAGCTTGAGTACGGCAGCGACCGCATCGAGATCCATACCGATGCCATTGCCCAAGGCGAGAAAGTGTTGCTGGTGGACGACCTCATCGCCACCGGCGGCACGGCCGAAGCCGCCTGCATCCTGATCGAGAAAATGGGCGGGCATGTCGTCGAATGCGCGTTCATGATCGATCTGCTCGACATCGGCGGGCGGGCGCGGCTGGAACAGCGCGGGCATGCCGTTTTTGCCCTGTGCGAATTCGCGGGCGACTGAACGGTCCTGCTGCGCTTCGTTCGCGCCAGTCCAGTCGCGCTGCGGTGTAGAATGCGCGCCGTTCGCCGGCCATCATTCATGTCTTCCCCCATCAACTACCACTGGCGCATCGCCGGTTTCTATTTTTTCTACTACGCCTTCGTGGGG
>JAVHSB010000183.1:0-2538 GCA_036171955.1 Sideroxydans sp. | reverse complement strand
TATTTGTCCATGCTCTCCAGCGCCTTGCCGGAACCGCGCACCACGCAGGTCAGCGGATCGTCCGCAATCACCACCGGCAGCCCGGTCTCTTCCATCAGCAGGCGGTCGAGATCGCGCAGCAAGGCACCGCCGCCGGTCAATACCATGCCCTTGCTGGCGATGTCCGCGCCCAGTTCCGGCGGCGTCTGTTCCAGCGCGGTCTTCACCGCAGAAACGATGCTGTTGAGCGGATCGGTCAGCGCTTCGAGGATCTCGTTGCTGGAGATGGTAAAGCTGCGCGGCACACCCTCGGCCAGGTTGCGCCCGTTCACTTCCATCTCGCGCACTTCGCTGCCCGGGAAGGCGGAACCGATTTCCTTCTTGATCTGCTCGGCAGTCGTTTCGCCGATCAGCATGCCGTAGTTGCGGCGGATATAGTTGATGATGGCATCGTCGAACTTGTCGCCGCCGACGCGCACCGATCCGGAATACACCGCGCCGCCGAGCGAGATCACTCCCACTTCAGTGGTGCCGCCGCCGATGTCCACCACCATCGAGCCGGTCGCATCCTCCACCGGCAGATCGGCACCGATCGCGGCCGCCATCGGTTCCTCGATCAGCTCCACGCGGCGCGCCCCGGCGCCGTAGGCCGATTCGCGAATGGCGCGGCGCTCGACCTGGGTCGAGCCGCACGGCACGCAGATGACGATGCGCGGACTGGGGGTGAAGAGGCTGGATTTGTGCACGCGGCGGATGAATTGCTTGAGCATCTGCTCGGTCACGGTGAAATCGGCGATCACGCCGTCCTTCATCGGACGGATGGCGGTGATGTTGCCCGGTGTGCGGCCCAGCATCTGCTTCGCCGCGATACCGACCTGCTGGATCACTTTCTTGCCGTTCGGCCCGCCCTCTTGCCGGATTGCCACCACCGAAGGCTCGTTCAGCACGATGCCCTGCCCGCGCAGCCAGATGAGCGTATTTGCCGTGCCAAGGTCAATCGCGAGGTCGTTGGAAAAGTAACCTTTGAAAAGTCCGAACATGTTGTATCCCGTAGTCTGAAGAGGTGCCCCGAATGGCCGACTATGATACCCTACCAACCTTGTTTAAATAAAGTTTTTGCCATGTCTTTGAGTACTTCGGATGTAGAAAAAGTCGCCCGCCTGGCTCGACTCGCCATGGACGGAAACGAGGTCGAGGCCGCCCGCCTGCAACTGTCCGGCATTTTCGACCTGATCGCCGAGATGAGGGCCGTGGACACCACCGGCATCGAACCGATGTCGCACAGCCAGAACCTGACACAGCGCCTGCGCGAGGACGTGGTCACGGAGTCCAGTCAGCGCGATGCATTCCAGGCCGTTGCGCCGCAAGTCGAGAACGGTCTGTACCTCGTCCCCCAAGTCATCGAGTAAGCCAGCATGATCGAATCCAGCCTCAAACAGCTCGGCAACGCTTTGCGCGCCAAAAAAATCTCCAGCGTGGAGCTGACCCAGCTCTACCTCGACCGCATGGCCTGGCTGAATCCGCTACTCAACGCCTACATCACCATCAATCCCGAGAGGTCGCTGGCGCAAGCCCAAGCCGCCGACGCACGCCTGGCTGCCGGTACTGCCGACGCCCTGACCGGTATTCCCCTTGCCCAGAAGGACATCTTCTGCACCCAGGGCTGGCTAACCACCTGCGGCTCGAAGATGCTCTCCAACTTCGTGTCGCCCTACGACGCGCATGTGATCTCGCAATTCAACAACGCGGGCGCGATCAACCTCGGCAAGACCAACATGGACGAGTTCGCCATGGGTTCGTCGAATGAGACCTCGTACTACGGCCCGGTGAAGAACCCGTGGGATACGGCGCGCGTGCCCGGCGGCTCCTCCGGCGGCACGGCTGCAGCAGTGGCGGCGCGCCTGTGCGCGGCGGCCACCGGCACCGACACCGGCGGCTCCATCCGCCAACCGGCGGCGCTGTGCGGCATCTCCGGCCTGAAACCGACCTACGGCGTGTGCTCGCGTTACGGCATGATCGCCTTCGCTTCCAGCCTCGACCAGGCCGGTCCGATGGGTCGCAGCGCGGAGGACCTGGCGCTGATGCTGAACGTGATGGCCGGCTTCGATGAGCGCGACTCCACTTCGCTGCAACGCGACAAGGAAGATTACTCGCGCGACTTGAACAAATCCTTGAACGGCCTGCGCATCGGATTGCCGCGCGAATTCTTCGCCGAGGGCATGGGCAGCGATGTGGCAAAAGCAGTCGAAGCCGCCCTCGCAGAATACAAGAAGCTCGGTGCCGTCATCGTCGACATCAGCCTGCCGAATTCAAAGCTCTCAGTGCCGGTTTATTACGTGCTGGCTCCTGCGGAAGCGTCGAGCAACCTGTCGCGCTTCGACGGTGTGCGCTACGGCTACCGTGCCGCCGAGTACGGCGACTTGGCCGACATGTATGAAAAATCCCGCGCGCAGGGTTTCGGCGCAGAAGTGAAGCGCCGCATCATGATCGGCACCTACGTGCTGTCGCACGGCTACTACGACGCCTACTACCTGCAGGCGCAGAAGCTGCGCCGCATGA
>JAVHSB010000182.1:0-12536 GCA_036171955.1 Sideroxydans sp. | reverse complement strand
TCTGCGTAAAGCTTGTCCGCAGCTTCGCGCACGGCCGCGCTCTTCCTGTAGCCGATCGGAGCGATGGCGACCTGGAACGGCGCCATCCATGCGGGCAAGGTGATGCCGCGCTCGTCGTTGTTCTGTTCGATCGCGGCAGCCACGATGCGCGAGACGCCGATGCCGTAGCAGCCCATTTCCATCACCTGTGCCTTGCCGCTCTCGTCGAGGTAGGTTGCCTTCATCGCTTCCGAATACTTGGTGCGCAACTGGAAGATGTGGCCGACTTCAATGCCTCGGCACAATTCCAGTACACCTTTGCCGTCGGGCGACGGGTCGCCCGCCACCACGTTGCGGATATCGGCGACCAGGTCGGGCTCGGGCAGGTCGCGTCCCCAGTTGATGCCCGCAGTGTGGAACTTGGGCCGGTTGCTGCCCGCCACGAAATCGGCCATGGCCGCCACGGCGCGATCGGCGATGACGCGGGTGTTGCTGCGGTCGATGCCGACCGGCCCGAGGAAGCCGGGCGGGCAATCGAAGAAAGCGCGGATCTCATCCTCGCGCGCGAAGCGGAAACCGTCCATCCCGTCCAGCTTGCCGACCTTGACTTCATTCAGGGTGTGGTCGCCGCGCAGCAGCAGGATGACGAGTTTTTCCTCCGCGACGACGGCGAGCAGTTTGACCGTGCGCTGCAACGGGATGCCGAGCAGGGCGGCGACTTCCTCGCAGGTAGTCTGGCCGGGGGTGGATACATCCTGCATTTCTTCGGTGGCGCCGGGGCGTGGTGTGCTCGGGGCCAGCGCCTCGGCCAATTCCACGTTCGCCGCATAATCCGAGTCCGGACAAAACGCCAGACCGTCTTCGCCCGAATCCGCCAGCACATGGAACTCATGCGAGCCAGAACCGCCAATGGCGCCGGTATCCGCCGCCACGGCGCGGAACTGCAGACCGAGGCGGGTGAAGATGCGGGTGTAGGTGTCGTACATCATCTGGTAGGTCTGTTGCAGGCTGTCGAAGTCGGCGTGGAAGGAATAGGCGTCCTTCATCATGAACTCGCGCGCGCGCATCACGCCGAAGCGCGGCCTCACCTCGTCGCGGAACTTGGTCTGGATCTGGTAGAAATTCAGCGGCAACTGGCGATAGCTTTTGATTTCGCGCCGCGCGATGTCGGTGATGACCTCCTCGTGCGTCGGGCCGAAACAGAAAAGATTGTCGTGGCGGTCGCGGATCTTCAGCATCTGCGGGCCGAACACGTCCCAGCGCCCGGTTTCCTGCCACAGTTCCGCAGGTTGCACCGCCGGCATGAGCAGTTCGAGCGCCCCGCTGCGGTCCATCTCTTCGCGCACCACCCGTTCGACCTTGCGCAGCACGCGCAGCCCCAGCGGCATCCAGGTGTAAAGCCCGCCGGCCAGACGTTTGATATAACCCGCGCGCAGCATCAGTCGATGGCTGACCAGTTCGGCTTCAGTCGGGGCTTCTTTCAGGGTGGAGAGGAAAAATTGCGAAACGCGCATGGCTGTTGATCTTCAGAGTTTGCGGGAAGGCGCGATTCTACTGCAAGCCGGGTCTTCCGTCTTTCCAGTCAGGGCGAAATGTGGAACAATCCCAACCATTAAAAAATGTATGGGGCGAATCATGGTAGACCGCGAAGGCTATCGCCCGAACGTTGGCATCGTTCTGACCAATGCCAGGAATCAGGTGTTTTGGGGCAAGCGCATCAGGCAGGACGCATGGCAGTTTCCACAGGGTGGCATCCAGCACGGCGAAACGCCGGAGCAGGCCATGTACCGGGAATTGCATGAGGAAGTCGGCTTGCATGCGTGCCATGTCGAGATTCTTGGGCGCACCAGAGACTGGATGCGTTACGATGTGCCGCAGAGTTGGGGCAAGCGCGAGTCGCGCTCGCATTTCAGGGGACAGAAACAGATCTGGTTCCTGCTGCGGCTGACCGGTCGCGATTGCGACGTTTGTCTGCGTGCGTCGGAGCATCCGGAGTTCGATGCGTGGCGCTGGAACGACTACTGGGTGGAGCTGGATTCGGTCATCGAATTCAAACGCGAGGTGTACCGCATGGCATTGAACGAGCTGGTGCGTTTCCTGCCATCCTTGCGCGGCCAGCGAACGCCCATGCCTCGTGTAAGCAGTGAATATCAGTTGAATATCAATCAGGAGAAGACATGATTATCGAATACAGTACATTGGCATCCTCGCCGCTTAAAACTTGCGCATCTTTCGTGCGCCCGTCACACGCGTTGCCGGCCAGGGTCAAGTTGAGCGACCCGGCGACCGACGCGATGACCGACTTGAGCAAGGTCTCGGTCGTCAGCGTGCGTGCCGCCACCTCGATGAACAAGGCCAATGCGAAAATGATCAAGTACGGCGTGCGCCTGTTGCTGGTCCTGGACGAGGAAGAACAGGTGGCAGGCATCATCACCGCTACCGATGTGCTGGGCGAAAAGCCCATGCGCTTCCTGCAACAGATGGGCGGCACCCATGCCGATATTCTGGTGAGCGACATCATGACGCCGCAGTCCGAACTGGAAGTGCTCGATATCGAGGATGTCAAAAAGGCAAAAATTGGCGCGATTGTGGCTACGCTGAAGAAAGCCAACCGCCAGCACGCACTGGTGGCGACGACCAAGCCGGATGGATGCCAGCTGGTCTGCGGCATCTTTTCCGCCACCCAGATCGGCCGCCAGCTCGGCGCACAGGCGCAAGGTTTCGAAATCGCACGCACCTTTGCCGAGATCGAAGCGGCCATCGCCAAGGGCTGAACCCAGGCACAGTCTGCATTTCCGGCAACTTTACCGGTTCATGAATTGGAGTTGGAACGATGATGCAAGTCCGTTTGGCTGTTGCAATCCCCGCCCTGTTGTTTGCCCTCACCGGCTGTTCCGGCATCGGCGCCTCATCGGCGCCGGGCAATCTGCTGCATGTCCAGCTGCGGGACAAACCCGCGCCGGGCGCACGGGAGCAGAAATATCCGGTGACGGTTCGCGTCGCCCCATATGCCGATGGACGCGGCGGGGCGGGAGCGGGCTATCTCGGAGTGTTGGAAGCGCGGGTACTGGGTCTGTCCGGCAAGGAGATATTGCTGGATCGCGAAGTGTCCGCGCTGGTCACTGAAGTCATGCAGAAACAATTGGGCGACGCGGGGCTGCAAGTACAGGCAGACGCAGCAGCGAATGCACAGTTTCAGCTGGCGGGATCGATCAAGAGCTTGAGCGTGGATATCAAGGAGCGCGACTATCTGAATATCGTCATCGAATCCAACTTGACGGAAATTTCCAGCGGCAGGGTGATCTGGTCGGGTGTCGTCGCGGAAAAGAAAGAGCGTTACGCCGGAAGTTCCGGCAACAGCAAGAAGGATATTGCCGATTTCCTGCAGCACGGCTTGCAAGTGGTGGCGGGCAAGACCAGCGAATCCCTGCTGTCGGTGCTGATGACGGCGCGCCCTGACCTGTTCGGGCTGGACGCGGGGGTGAAGCCGGTGCAGGGTGTGACGATCAATTCCACCGCGTTGCCGAGTGGCGCCGTGACCGTGGCGCCGCAGGTGGCAGCGGCGGCGAAGGGCACACTGGTGCTGAATTCCATCCCGGCGCGCGCCAAGGTCTATGTGGACGATGTCTATTTTGGGCTCGCCCCGTTGCGCCTTAACCTCGCTCCCGGCATCTATGCGGTCAGGCTGGAACTGGAAGGCTATCGCCCGAGCACGGAAAAAGTGTCGGTACGCAGCGAGGACCATACTGAACTGGAGCTGAAGCTGCACCGTTAAAGGTTTATCGGGCGTCGATTAAAAAAGCCGCGCATCGCGCGGCTTTTTTAATGCAATCACGGCGCTTAATGCTTGCCGGTGCTGCCGAAGCCGCCGCCGCCGCGCTGGCTCATCGGGAATTCCTCCACGATGTTGAATTGCACTTGCGCCACCGGGACCACCACCAGTTGCGCGATGCGCTCCAGCGGCATCAGCTCGAACGGGTGCGAGCCCCGATTCCACACCGAAATGAAGATTTGTCCCTGGTAATCGGAGTCGATCAGCCCGACCAGGTTGCCCAGCACGATGCCGTGTTTGTGGCCGAGGCCGGAGCGCGGCAGGATCATGGCGGCGTAATGCGGGTCGTTCAGGTGCAGGGCGATGCCGCTGGGAACCAGTTCGCATTGTCCCGGGCTGATCGTCATGCAGTTGTCAATGCAGGCGCGCAGGTCGATTCCGGCCGAGCCGGGGGTCGCGTAGGCGGGCGGATGTTCGTGCAGGCGCGGATCGAGCACCTTGATGTCGACTTTCTTCATTTCCCTTTTCCTTTCCTGTAAAGCGTGACCACATGCTGCAACAGCGCGCGTGCCGCGTTGAGTTTGTCCGCACGCGGCAGGCGGTGTTCACCGGCATCGTCGAACAGCAGCAATTCGTTGTCATCCGCGCCGATGGCATCCTGCGCAAGATTGGCGGCAAGCAGCGGGATATGCTTCTGCTTGCGCTTGGCCGCCGCATGTTCACGCAGTTTTTCGCTCTCTGCGGCAAATCCCACACAGAACGGCGGCTGCGGCAGGGCGGCGACGTAAGCCAGAATATCCGGGTTGGGCACGAGTTGCAGGGTCAGCGCGTCATTCCCGGACTTCTTCATCTTTTGCGCGCTGGGCTGTTGCACGCGATAGTCGGCCACCGCGGCCACGCCGATGAATATGTCGGCCTCGGCGACATGCTGCTTGACCGCTTCGAACATCTCGCCGGCACTGACCACATCAACCACACGCGCCCCGTGCGGCGGCGTCAAAGCGACCGGGCCGGACACCAGCGTCACGCTTGCACCCAGTTCGAGCGCCGCCTGCGCCACGGCATAGCCCATCTTTCCGCTGCTGCGGTTGGTGATGCCGCGCACCGCGTCGATGGCCTCATAGGTCGGCCCGGCGGTGACGAGGATGTTCACGCCGTGCAGGCCGGTTTCCGGTGTGGTCGTTCCCTGGGTGCGCCCACCCTGGAGCGAAGCGAGGATCGCCTGTGCCAGTTCCGGCGCTTCGCGCATCCTGCCCATGCCCTCCTCGCCGCAGGCCTGCATGCCGCTGTCGGGACCGAGCAGGGTGATGCCGTCGGCCAACAGATTTTGTATGTTGCGTTGGGTTGCGGCGTTGGACCACATCTGGCGGTTCATGGCGGGAGCAACCAGCAGCGGGCAGTCGCGCGCCAGACAGAGCGCAGAGAGGAGGTCGTCGGCCAGTCCGTGCGCCAGCTTGGCGATGAAATCGGCCGTCGCCGGCGCGATCACGATGGCATCTGCGACGCGGCTGGACTGGATGTGCGCCATGCCCTGTTCGTCCTGCCACTGGTCGAGCAGCACCGGATGACCCGTCAGCGCCTGCATCGTGGCGGGCGTGATGAAGTGCGTCGCTGCATCAGTCATCGCAACTTGCACGTCGATGTCCTGCTTCAGCAACAGGCGCGCCAGTTCTGCCGCCTTGTAGGCGGCGATGCCGCCAGTGATGCCGAGCACGATGCGTTTGGAAGATTTCATGGCGCGCATCTTAACAAGAAAAACGGGTCAGGATTGGCAGTGCGGGCAATAGAAGCTGGCGCGTTGTCCCTGCACGATGCGCTTGATCGGCGTGCCGCAGTGGCGGCAGGGTTCGCCGCTGCGGCCATAGACAAAATAATGCTGCTGAAAGTAGCCGCTCGAACCGTCGCTATGCACGAAGTCGCGCAGGCTGCTGCCGCCTTGCCGGATCGCCGCGCGCAACACCTGGCGCACGCAGCGCACCAGCAACGCGCAGCGTGGTCGCGACAATTTGTGCGCGGCCAGTTGCGGGCGGATGCCGGCGCGGAACAGCGATTCGTTGGCGTAGATGTTGCCCACGCCCACCACCAGATGATTGTCCATCAGCGCCGGTTTGATCGCCGCGCTGCGCTTGCGGGTGGCCTGATACAGATACGCCGCGTCGAACGCCGGGCCGAGCGGCTCCGGCCCCAGTTGCGACAGCAGCGGGTGCGCGGAAAGCTCTCCCGCATGCCACAGCACCGCGCCGAAACGGCGCGGATCGCGCAGGCGCAGCAATTCTCCATGGGCGAGGACGAGGTCGAAATGGTCGTGTTTCGCGGGCGGGGTGCCGTGCGCCAGGATGCGCAGGCTGCCGCTCATGCCCAGATGCAGGATGAGCGTGCCGTGCTCGAACCCGAGCAGCAGGTATTTGGCGCGGCGTTGCACGCTGCGGATGGTCTGACCGCACAGCAGTTGCGCCAGGTCTTGCGGGATCGGCCAGCGCAGGCTGGCAGTGCGCACGACGACAGCGCCGACGCATTGATCCTGCAAGTGCGGTGCAATGCCGCGCAGGGTGGTTTCGACTTCGGGCAGTTCTGGCATGGCGCGGATTTCAGCGGTACGGAATACGGCCGCAACGAAACGCGGATGGGGATGCGATGGCCTGCACTTCGCAGTCTCCTTTTTTTAAGCTCGCTGCCGCCACTATCGTCTGCGCCACCACAACCAGCCGCCGACCGTGATGAGAAGCATGGGGAGCAGCACCAGCAGCCCGAGGCTCAAGGCCGAGAGCTGGCTGCGGCTGAAGATGAGTTTGCCGTCCGCCACGGCATGCAGCGGCAGGCTGATCAGGCGTTCCTCGCCGGCCAGCCAGTTCATCAGGTTGACGCCGAGATCGAGATTGCCGCCGTTGCCGGAATAAGCGTTGGCGAGGAAGGCGCCGCTGCCGACCACCACGATGCGCTGTTCCCGCTCTTCCGTCGTGCGCTGCAGGGCGAGCGCCAGATTGACCGGGCCTGGTACATCGCGCCGGGGATCGAAACGCGCGCTGCGCTGCGGGCTGACCCAGCCGTTGAGCGCGCCCTCAACCAGGATATGGCGCTCCCATTCGCTCGCGACCTCCAGTTCAAGCGGGCGGGCATAAGGGAACACCGTGATCAGATCGAAATCGCGGGTGGCGGCATGCGGCGGATAGCCGGTACCCAGAGTCCAGTCGTTCGGTGCATTCATGTCCTGCGCCGCCGGGTCGATCACGACGCCGGGGGGCAGCACCAGCCCCAATGCCTCCGCGACCGCATCGAGGCCGCGCAGCGGCTCCGCGTCCAGCAGCCACAGCAGCCTGCCGCCGCGGTTCAGATAGCGCAGCAGCTTGGCGACTTCGCCCGGGAACAACCGCGTTTGCGGATGGGTGAGCACCAGCACGCCGAGGTTGTCCGGCACTTCCGGCGCAATCGCCAGATTGAGCGGGGCGATGCGATAGCCGTTCTGTTCCAGGCGTTTGCCGAACTCGCCCAGGTCGTGGTTGGCTGCGCCATCCAGCTTGCGCTCGCCGTGGCCGCTGACGTACATCACCATTTGTTCCTTGCCGTGGGCCAGCCGCAGCAAAGCGCTGGTCAGGGTCTGCTCGTTGAGTGTGGTGAGGTGTTCGCGCCGCCCGCCGAATTCGACCACCATTTCGCCGTTGCCCCGGATGCCGGATTGGCGCGTCGCTTCCGGTTGTTGCACCGGATCGACGAAGTCCAGACTGATGTCATGCTTGTAGCGCTGATACAGGGCGACGAATTCGCCCACCAGCTTGCGCACGTCGCCCTGCTTGGCATCGAGGCCGGTGGCATACACCGTGATGCGCAGAGGTCCGTGCAGTTGCGCCAGCACCTGTTCGCTGGCGGGAGACAGGCTGTTCAGTCCGTTGCGGCTCATATCCCACTGTGCCGGGAAGCGCGCGGCCAGCAGGTAGAGTCCGACGATGGTCGCCAGCAACAGCAGCAGTGCGCCGAAGGATCGCAGGTGACGCCTCATCTTGCCTCCCGTTCTTGCCGCAGATGGCGGATGGACAGCAGCAGGAAGAGCGCGATGAAGAGCGCGAAATAGGCGAGGTCGGCGCTGCTGACGAGGCCGGTGTTCAGGTTCTGGAAGTGCGGGTTGGGCGACAGCATGCGCAGAGCGCCGCCGCCCAGATCCAGCAGCCACAAACCGAACGAGACGGCGATGGCGGCGAAGGCGGCGACGAGCGGCTGGCGCGTGATGGCCGAAAAGTACAAACCCAGTGCCGCGTAGCCGGCTGCCAGAAGCCACAGGCCGAGCAGGTTGCTGGCGATCAGGCCGGGATCGGCGGGCGTGCCCAGCAGCAACAGCAGCATCATCGCACCGCTCGCGACGATGATGAGCGTGAGCAGGGCGAGCAGTCCGCAAAATTTGCCGAGCACGATGGCGGAGGGGGAAATCGGCGCGGACGCCAGCAACAGCCAGGTCTGGCTGCGCCGCTCCTCCGCGATCAGGCGCATGCTGAACAGCGGAATCAACATCAGCAGCAGCAACGCGAGCATGCCCGCAAGAGGAGTGGCGATGGCGATGGTCGCGCCCGGCGCGTTGTCCATCTGCGCCAGTTGCGCCTGTATCTGCAGATAGTCGTCCACCCGCGCCAGCCAGAACCAGGCGAGGATGAATTGCAGCAGCGCCAGCATCCACCAGGTGGAAGGCGCGGCAAACAGACTGTGCAATTCCTTGCGTGCCAGGGTCAGGATCATTGCGCGATCTCCTGTGCGGGCCGGTCTGCCGTGAGTTGCAGGAAGCCGGATTCGATATCGCTGTGCTGGCGCAGGTCGTCGATGCTGCCGTCGAAAATCAGTTTGCCCTGACGCAGGATCACGGCGCGGTCGCATACCTGTTCCACTTCGTGCAACAGGTGGGTGGACAGGATCACGCTGCCTTCGTTGCCGAGGGCGCGGATGAGATCGCGAATCTCGCGGATCTGCGCGGGATCGAGTCCGACCGTCGGTTCGTCCAGGATCACCACCGGCGGCTGGTGGACGATCGCCTGCGCGATGCCGACGCGCTGCTGGTAGCCTTTGGACAAGGTGCCGATGAGCTGGTGGCCGTGCTCGAGCAGGCTGCAGCGCTGCTTCGCCAGCTGCACATGGTCCGCGAGGCGGGATGCTGCGACCCGGTGCAGGCGCGCCGCGAAACGCAGGTAATCGTCCACGCTCATGTCGCGGTACAACGGCGGATGTTCCGGCAGATAGCCGAGGCAGGACTTGGCCAGGAGCGACCGTTGCGCCAGATCGATTTCGCAGACCTCGATCGAGCCGGAGTCGGGCGCCAGTGCGCCGGCCAGCATTTGCAGCGTGGTGCTTTTGCCGGCACCGTTGTGACCGAGCAGGCCAAGCACCTCGCCGCGCCGCAGCACGAACGATACATCGTTCACCACGCAGCGCCGGCCGTGGTAGCGGGTGAGATGTTGGGCGGCAAGGGTGATCGGAGCGGGCATGGCGGGGTGGGGGTGGCAGTTTTGCGTTGCGCCGAATATAACCTAAACTGTCGGGCCATATCAAAATGCCGGAAAAACATGAAATCCAGCCATTTCCCCTTGTTGTTGCTTTCGCTGCTGGCGGCCTGTGCCCACGCTCCGCAAGCCCCGCTCGCCTCCGCGCCGGCAGACGTTGCGCAGGAACGAAGTGAAACCGGTGGGCAAGTCGCGCCGGCGCCGCTGTTGCCCGATGTGGCGCTGACGGACCGGCTGCTGTATGAATTCCTGCTGGCGGATGTCGCCGCCCAGCGCGGCAGGCCGGAACTGGCGGCGCAGGTCTATCTCGACCTCGCGCGCGCGACCCGCGATCCGCGCGTGGCGCGCCGTGCCGCACAGCTCACTTTCGAAGCGCATCAGTATGACCAGTCGCTGGAGGCATTCCGCCTGTGGCAGCAACTGGAGCCCGAATCACCGCTGGCGAAGCAGATGCTGGTCTCGCTGTTGCTCAGCGGCGGCAAACTGGCCGAGGCCCGACCGCATGTGGCCGAACTGCTGGCAGCCGATCCGCAGGGTGCCGGACACACCTTCATCAACCTCTATGGTCTGCTGGCGCGCGTGCCTGACAAATCGGCCGTGCTGGACTGGCTCGGCGAAGTGGCGCAGCCCTATCCTAAAATGGCCGAAGCGCATTGGGCGGTAGCGCAGGCGGCGGTTGCGGCCGGCCAGCCAGCGCGCGCGCTCGCGGCGGCACGGCAGGCAAGCGTGTTGCGCCCGGAGTGGGATCTGGCCGTGATGCTGCAGGCGCAATTGACCCAGCGCGACGAGCCGCAACAGGCGGCGGCACTGCTGCGGCGCCATCTCGAAGCGCATCCGGAGCAGCAGAACGTGCGCCTGTATCTGGCGCGCATGTTGCTGGAGCAGAAAAAGTATGTCCCGGCGCGCGCCGAGTTCGAACAGCTTTTGCAGCAACGCCCGGGCAATGCGGAGATCGCTTTCGCGATTGCCATGATCTCGATGCAGATGGGTGAACTGGAGCGCGCGGAGGGCGAATTGCGCGCGGCGCTGGCAGGCACCAGCGGCAAGAAAGACGAGGACACGCTGCATTTCTATCTGGGCCAACTGGGCGAGGCGAGGCAGGATGAAGCGGCCGCCCTGGGCCACTACCGCCAGATCAAGGGGGGCGACCGCTACTTCGATGCCCAATTGCGGGTGGCCTATCTGTTGCACAAGCAGGGGCAGGCCGCACAGGCGCGCGAGGTGCTGCATCAGGTCAAGACGGACAGCGATGCGCAACGTGTTCAATTGCTGCTGATCGAAGCGCAGTTCCTGCGCGAGGCCGGGCAGCAGGAGGAGAGTTTCAAATTGCTGAACGGGGCGCTGGCCAGGTTCCCGCAACATCCCGATCTGCTGTACCAGGCAGGCCTCGCGGCCGACAAGCTCAAGGATTACGCCACCTTCGAGCGTCTGATGCGCAAGCTGATCGAGACCGAACCCGGCAATGCGCAGGCCTACAACGCGCTCGGCTATGGCTGGCTGGAGCGCAATGTGCGGATCGCGGAAGGGATGGAACTGGTGCAAAAAGCCTATGCGTTGATGCCGGATGATGCGGCCATCCTCGACAGCATGGGCTGGGGCTATTTCCGCCTGAACGATCTGGAACAGAGTTTGGCGTTTCTGCGCCGCGCTTTTGCCGCCAATCCCGATCCCGAGATCGCCGCGCATCTCGGCGAAGTGCTGTGGATAAAAGGGGAGCGCAAGCAGGCCGAGTCTGTCTGGCGCGACAGCGCGAAGGACCATCCCGACAGTGCGGTATTGCAGGCCGTGATGCGCAGATTCCTGCAGTGATGCGCATCGCCTTCCTTGCCGTGTTCCTGCTTGCGGCATGCAGCACGACGCCGGTCATGTTGCAACGCACCTCCGGCATGGACGAACCGTTCGCATTCAACGGGCGCATCGCCATCCTTCAGGAAGGGCAGCGTTCCAGTGCGGGCGTGCGCTGGGTGCATCGCGCCGGAGTTGACGAGATCTTGCTGCTGGCTCCTCTCGGGCAGACCGTGGCGCGCATCGTGCGGGGCGCGCAGCAGGTGACGCTTGAGGCTGATGGCAGGAAATACGTCGCGGCAGATGCCGAGACACTGATGCAGCAGGAACTGGGCTGGATGCTGCCGTTGAGCGGTTTGCGCTACTGGGTCATGGCACTGGCCTCGCCGGACGGTGAATTTCGCAGCGAGCGCGATGGCGGTGGGCAGGTGAGCCTGTTGCAGCAACAGGGTTGGACCATCCGCTACAGCCGCTATGCCGCTGCCGGCGTCGAAGCGCTGCCCTTGCGTCTGGATATGCGGCGGGAGGAGATGGAAGTGCGGCTGGTGATCGATGCCTGGGAGGCGCAATGAGCAGCCTCACCTGTCCGGCGCCGGCCAAGCTGAACCTGTTCCTGCACGTGGTGGGGCGGCGCGCCGACGGTTATCACCTGTTGCAAACCCTGTTCCGCTTCATCGACCTGAACGACACGCTGCACTTCACCCTGCGCGCGGATGGCCGGGTGTGCCGCCTCAATGCGCTGGCAGGCGTGCCCGAGGAACAGGACCTGTGCGTGCGGGCCGCGCGTCTGCTGCAACGGGAGACCGGCTGCCGCCTCGGGGCGGACATCGCGCTGGAGAAACGGATACCGATGGGGGGTGGACTGGGCGGCGGCAGCTCGGATGCCGCGACCACGCTGCTCGCGCTGAACCGGCTGTGGCAACTGGGTTTGAGCCGCGCGCACCTGATGCGACTCGGTTTGGAACTGGGCGCGGATGTGCCCGTGTTCGTGTTTGGCGACAACGCCTTCGCCGAGGGGGTGGGCGAGAAGCTGCAACCGTATGCGCTGCCGGAAGCGTGGTATGTGGTGCTGTGTCCCCCGGTGCAGGTGCCGACCGCAGAGATATTTGCCCATCCGGAATTGACACGAAATACGATTTCGATGACAATGCGCGCCCTTCCGAAGGGGCAGGATTTTCGGGCAGGGCGGATTCCCGGTTTGCGCAACGATCTGCAGGCCGTGGCATGCGGGCTGTATCCGGCAGTGGCGGAACATCTGGCGTGGCTGGCGCAGTTTGCGCCCGCGCTGATGAGCGGATCGGGCGCCTGCGTGTTTGCCGAGTTCGCCACACAGGCCGAGGCTGACGCGGTGTGGCGGAAGTTGCCGGACGGCATGCGCGGATTTGTCGCGCGCGGTTTGCGGCAACATCCGCTGAAAGATTATTGCAGCAACTGAAACGCGCCTACGGGCGCGATTTTCGACGAGTTCTTGGGGAGTCGCCAAGTGGTAAGGCATCGGATTTTGATTCCGACATTCGTAGGTT
>JAVHSB010000181.1:0-12592 GCA_036171955.1 Sideroxydans sp. | reverse complement strand
TCATGAAGTCCTGCGTCTGCACGGCGCGCAGGCTGACCACCCATTCGTAGGTGCGTCCGTCGCCCATCACGCCGACCGACTTGACCGGCAGGAATACGGTGAAAGCCTGCGATGTCAACTCGTACCAGCTCTTGCCTTCGGCATCATGGGTGGTGCGCAGTTCTTCCATGAAAATCGCATCGGCGCGGCGTAGCAGGTTGGCGTACTCGATCTTGACCTCGCCGAGGATGCGCACGCCCAGTCCCGGTCCGGGAAAAGGATGACGGTAAATCATGTCTGCCGGCAGCCCCAGCGCAACGCCGAGTTCGCGCACTTCGTCCTTGAACAGTTCGCGCAGCGGTTCCAGCAATTTCAGGTGCATCGACTCCGGCAGGCCGCCGACGTTGTGGTGCGACTTGATAGTGTGCGCTTTCTTGGTCTTTGCGCTGGCCGATTCGATCACGTCCGGGTAGATCGTGCCCTGCGCCAGCCACTTGGCCTGTTTCAGTTTGGCGGACTCGCGCTGGAACACTTCGACGAACTCGCGCCCGATGATCTTGCGCTTCTGCTCCGGGTCGGACACGCCGGCCAGGTGTTTCATGAACTCGCCGCTGGCATCGACACGGATGACCTTCATTTTCAGGTTTTGCGCGAAGGTCTCCATCACCTGATCGCCTTCGTTCAGGCGCAACAGGCCGTTATCCACGAACACACAGGTGAGCTGGTCGCCGATGGCGCGGTGGATCAGCGCCGCCGCGACAGAGGAGTCCACACCCCCGGACAGTCCGAGGATCACCTCTTCATGGCCGACCTGCGCCTTGATCTTGGCCACGGCTTCGGCGATGTAGTCCGGCATATTCCAGTCCTGGCCGCAGCCGCAGATGTCGTGCACGAAACGGGCGATGATGGCCTTGCCCTGATAAGTGTGGGTGACTTCGGGGTGGAACTGCACGGCATAGTAGCGGCGTGACTCGTCGGCCATCGCCGCGATCGGCGTCGCTTCGTTGGAAGCGATGGCGGTAAATCCGGTCGGGAGTGCGACCACCTTGTCGCCGTGGCTCATCCATACATCGAGCAGACCGTGGCCCTGCGCGTTGCTCTTGTCCTGGATGCCGTCGAACAGTTTCGAATGGCCGTGCGCGCGGATCTCGGCGTAACCGAACTCGCGCGTGCTGCCCGACTCGACCTTGCCGCCCAATTGCGCGGCCATGGTCTGCATGCCATAGCAGATGCCGAAAACCGGCACGCCCAGTTCGAACACCACGTTTGGCGCCTTCGGTGTCTCGTCCTCGTACACGGAATTCGGCCCGCCGGACAAGATGATGCCGGCGGGATCGAACGCGCGAATATCCGCCTCGCTCATGTCACACGGATGCAGTTCGCAATAGACATGCGTCTCGCGCACGCGGCGCGCGATCAGCTGGGTGTATTGGGAACCGAAGTCGAGGATGAGGATTTTTTTGTGCATGTTTTTTTAGGATTTAGGAATTTGGAATGAGGATTCAGGAAAACCAGGAGTCACCTCCCCAATCCAGAATCCCAGTTCCTGAATCCTAGTCGATGTGATAGTTCGGCGCTTCCTTGGTGATCTGCACGTCGTGCACATGCGATTCGCGGATGCCGGCGGCAGTGATCTGCACGAATTCTGCCTTGGCATGCATGGTCGGAATATCGGCACAGCCAAGATAGCCCATGCTGGAGCGCAATCCGCCCATCAACTGGTGGATCACCGCCAGCACACTGCCCTTGAAGGGCACGCGACCTTCCACGCCTTCCGGCACCAGTTTGTCCTGGTTGGCTTCGTTGTCCTGGAAGTAACGGTCGCTCGAGCCCTGTTGCATCGCACCCAGACTGCCCATGCCGCGATAAGATTTGTAGGAGCGCCCCTGGAACAGTTCGATCTCGCCCGGCGCCTCTTCCGTCCCGGCAAACAATCCGCCCAGCATCACTGCATGCGCGCCGCTGGCGATGGATTTGGCGATGTCGCCGGAAAAACGCACGCCGCCATCGGCGATCAGGGGCACGCCGCTATCCGACAGGGCATCGGCCACATTGGCGATGGCGGAAATCTGCGGCACGCCGACACCGGCCACGATGCGGGTGGTGCAAATGGAGCCGGGGCCGATGCCGACCTTGACAGCGTCCGCGCCGTGATCGACCAGCGCCTTTGCCGCCGCAGCCGTGGCGATGTTGCCGCCGATCACGTCGATCTGCGGATAATTCTTCTTCACCCATTGCACGCGGCTCAGTACACCGCGCGAATGCCCGTGCGCGGTATCCACGATGATCACATCCACGCCCGCTTCGGCCAGCAGGGCGACGCGCTCCTCGGTGCCCTCGCCCACGCCGACCGCAGCCCCGACGCGCAGGCGCCCCTGGCTGTCCTTGCAGGCATTCGGGTGTTCGGTGGATTTCAGGATGTCCTTCACGGTCATCAGGCCGCGCAGCTCGAAGTCCTCGTTGATCACCAGCACGCGCTCGATGCGATGCTTGTGCATCAGCGTGCGCGCCTCGTCGAGGCTCGCATTTTCCCTGACCGTGATCAGGCGTTCGCGCGGCGTCATGATGTTGCCGATCGACTGGTCAAGATTGTTCTCGAAACGCAGGTCGCGGTTGGTCACGATGCCCACCACTTGCTTGCCCTGCAACACCGGCAAGCCGGAAATCCTGTGCTGGCGGGTCAGGTTCAGCACATCGCGCACGGTCATGTCGGAACGCACGCAAATTGGATCCTTGACCACGCCGCTCTCGAAACGCTTGACCCGGGCGACATGCGCCGCCTGTTCCTTCGGCGTCATATTCTTGTGCACGATGCCGATGCCGCCCTCCTGCGCCAGGGCGATGGCCAGCCGTGCCTCGGTCACGGTATCCATCGCCGCCGACAACAGCGGAATGTTCAATTGGATATTGCGGGTTAGTTGCGTGCGCAGACTGACATCGCGCGGCAGGACGTTCGATTCCGCCGGCAGCAGCAGGACATCGTCGAAAGTGAGAGCTTTTTGAGTGATACGCATGGAAGACCCTTCCGCAAAGCGCGCATTATACCAAAACTTGCCGCCGTCTCTGCACCCCGGTCGCTATTGGTGCTTTTGGGCCATGACGTACATGATGTGCTCGAAAAACAGTTCGCACCAGTCGAGTTCGCTGCTTTTCAGGGTGTTCAGCAGGCTGTTGACCTGCGCCAGCGGCCAGTCCGGATCGAAGCGGACAAGCATGTCCAAGGCATAGTGGGCCAACAGATTTTCCAGCATGGACCCGCGGTGCAAGATCTTGTCCAGCATCAGGGCCAGATCCTTGTCCTGATCCGCTCCGGCCAGCATGTCGCCGTAACGTTTCGGATGCTCATGGCAGTAGCGAATGAACTGCCCGAGCAGATAAAAGAACTCCGGCTCGTTGTCCTGTGTGACCTGATCGTTCAGCATGAACGGAAACACGGACAGTTCCAGCCAGTAGTAATTGAGTTTCGGGTTGCGCCATTTGCACACACCGACATAGCCTTTGCGCGCCTGGGCGCGCGTAATGCAATCCTCGATCATCAACCGGTCGGAGGCACGTTCCGCCAGTTCCGGATCCCGCAGAACGATCGGCTTGACCAGAAAAAAACCGGGGAAATCATCGAACAGCTTGCCGGACGACTGATGGGAACGATAGTAGGCACGGAACAGTTTCGGCACCAGTTCCTGGTTGGTCTCCACCCGCATGAAATCCTGCGCGTGATTTGCTTGCTGCTTCCTTTGCGGCATGCCGTCTCTCCTGTCTTTGATTCATCCGTTCGCGCTTGTCAACAAGTCCATGATGGCTTGCGCGCGCAAATCGAGGCCCAATCATAAATTGACGGACATCAAAAGAACAGGTAGTTTCAATCTAAATTTTCGGGAGGTTCAGCATGAAAACACTCTGGGTATTTATCGCACTTGGGTTGGCTTCAGTCGGCGCGAATGCGGAGCTCAACCGCTGGATCGATGAAAATGGCGTGGTGCACTACTCCGATACCCGCCCCGTCGGCGTCGATACCGATTCTGTCAGAACCTTTTCCGGGAAAGAAACGGTAGCCGCCCCCGCCCAAGCCGCGCCCAAGAATTATGTCGAACGCGAGGTGGAACTCAAGAAATCCCTCCAGGAAAAACAGGCAGCAAGCGATAAGCTGGCAAAGGAAAAGGCATTGCAGGATGAACGCCAGCGCAATTGCGCCAACGCCAGAGAGTCATTACGCACACTCGAGGCCGGCGGGCGCATCGCCACCTACGATGCCAGCGGCGAAAAAGTCTTTCTGGATGATGCAGCCCTGGAATTGCGCGTGCAGGAAGCTCGTGCGGCGGTTCAGGCGAACTGCGAATAGGGAATTACTAATAAGCCCGCTCTCAGGCTACCGCCTCTGGCCGCGTCTGGTTCTCGCTCAAACGCATCGCTTCCTCGATATCCACCGAGACGATCTTCGATACCCCGCGCTCCTGCATGGTGACGCCGATCAGCTGATGCGCCATCTCCATGGTGATCTTGTTGTGGCTGATATAGACGAACTGGGTCTTCTCCGCCATCTTCTGGATCAGTTTGCACAGGCGCTCGGTATTGGTGTCATCCAGCGGGGCATCCACTTCGTCCAGAACGCAGAAAGGCGCCGGATTGAGCTGGAACAGCGAGAACACAAGGGCGATGGCGGTCAGCGCTTTCTCGCCGCCGGACAATAGCTGGATCGAAGCGTTTTTCTTGCCGGGCGGATGCGCCATCACCTGCACCCCGCTGTCCAGAATTTCGTCTCCGGTCAGCACCAGACGCGCCTCGCCGCCGCCGAACAGCACCGGGAACATCTCGCCCAGATATCCGTTGACCGCCTGATAGGTCGCCAGCAACAGCTCGCGCGATTCCTTGTCGATGCGGCGTATCGCCTCCTCCAGGGTGCCGATCGCCTCATTTAGGTCTTTGGCCTGCGCATCCAGATAAGTCTTGCGCTCCTGCGCCGCCTGCAATTCTTCCAGCGCCGCCAGATTCACCGCGCCGAGAACGTCGATCTCACTGCCGATGCGCGCGAGTTCGCTTTGCAAACCACCGGCCTTGGCACCTTCGATCAGGGGTAGCAACTGCGCCTCGTCCACACCCTGCAACTGCTCTGACCATTGCTCGAATTGCAGGCGCGCCTCCTGTTCCTTCAGGGCGATCTCGTTGGCTTTTTCGCGCAGCGGGTTCAATTTCTGTTCGCATGCCAGCCGGGTCTGTTCGAGGCGATTCAGGTTGACCGTGGCCGCTTCCAGCGTATTGCGCGCCTCGGCCAGCAATTGTTCCCGCCCTTGCCGTTGCTGCAAAACCTCCTGCAACTGCTCCTGCACGCCTTCTTCGCGCATCCCTTCCAGCTCCTGCCGACTGCTGGCCAGGACGGCTTCTTCCTCGGCCAGCGTGCGGCTCGATTGCTCAATGTTCTGCAACATATCCGCCAGTTTGTCGGCGCAGGTCTGGGCAAAGAAACGGGCTTCCTGCAATTCGCGCTGGGCATGCTGCGCGCGTTCGCGCACCTCACGCAAGGCTGCCTCCTGCGCGTTGGCCTGCAAGCGCACGCGATCGCTTTCGACCAGATGCGCGGATGCGCGCTCGCGCAGCTCTTCCATTCTGGCGGACACATCGGTCTGCTGTTTTTGTGCCTCGTCGAAACGCTCCATCAGCTCATCCAACTCCTGCTGGATTTGCAGCGAGCGCTCGCGGCTGCGCTCGTTGGCCTGGGTGAGCTTGAGGATCTGCAACTGCAACTGGTGCAGCTGTTGCTGCCGCTCCGCTGCCCCGCTGCGCAATGCGCCGATGCGGTTTTCGATGTCGCGATGCGCGGCTTCGGCCTGTTCCGATTCTTGCGCGCCCTGTGCGCGCGTGGTGCGGCGCGCGCCGGCTTCCTGTTGCAAAGTCTCGATCTCGCGCTGGCGAGCTAGGATGCCATGCACCTGGCTGTCAGGGGCATGGAACAACACGCTGTGCGCGCCGACCAGATGCCCCTGCGGCGTGACCAGCCACGCTCCTGCATTCAGATTCGCGCGCAGCCGCAGGGCCGTCGCCAGATCTGCCACCGCGTAAATCTGCGCCAGCCAGTCGTGCAGCACCTGCTGCACGCGCCGGTCCGCGCTGTGCACATGTTTAAGCAGGGGCGTCCAGCCATCGGGCACCGGCACGGCAGAGCCTGCGTCACTGCCTGCCGCATAAACAGCCAGCTTGGCCGGCGGCGGAGCGGCAGTCCATTCCTGCGCGATCTCCAGTTGCGGCAGGGCGAGCGCGTTCACGCGTTCGCGCAGCACCGCTTCCAGGGCATCTTCCCAGCCCGCATCGGTGCGCAATGACTGCCACAGGCGCGCGCCGGCCTCGAGGCCATGCCCGACCAGCCACGCCTTCAAGCCTTCATCACTGTCGATCTGTTCCTGCAACTGCTGCAGGGCGTGCAGCCGCGCCTCGGTCTGTGCCAGCTGCCGCTCCAACTCCTGTGCCGCAGTGCGCGCATCGCTGCGCACTTTGTCCGCCAACGGCAACTGCGCCTGCAATTCCTCCAGCAGTCGCTGTTGCTGTTCGTTTTCCCCTTGCAGCGCCGCTTGTTGCCGTTGCGCCTGCTCCAGCGCCGCAAGGTCCGCCGGCGGCAGATTGTCGCGCTCCAGCATCAGGCGCGAACGGCGGCTGTCGAGCTGCTGCACATTGCTCTGGATGTGCGCCCGCTGCGTTTCCGCCAATTGCACCTGTTGCTGCATCAGCAACAGCTCGCGCTGTACCTCGTTGTATTTTTCCTGCGCCAGACGCGCCGCCTCTTCGGCCTGCGGCAGATCCTGCGCCTCGGCATTGGCACGCTGTTCGCACACCGACACGCGGGTGGCCGCATCCCGCTGCTGCGCCTGCCAGTGTGTTTGCAGGCTGTGCAGCCCCTTCAACTGGTTCTGCTGTTGCGTGATCTGGCGCTCGCCGTTCTGGATCTGCTGCGCGAGCCGGTTCCGCTGCGCGGTGACGAAGGTGATCTGCTGTTCCAACCTCGCCACTTCGGCATTGATTGCATACAATTCGCCCTGCCGCGCATGCAGCGCATCGGACAAGGCGAAATTCTCGCTGCGCGCGACTTCGAGTTGGCTCTCGGTTTCGCGCAAGCGCGCGATCTCGGCTTCCAGTTCGTTTTTTATCTTCTCGATCTGCTGGGTGTAGCGGATCCGCCTCGCTTCCGCCTCCTGCTTGTTCACCAGCCACAGCAGGCGCTGGGTGGTCTCCCG
Source organism: Sideroxydans sp. (assembly GCA_036171955.1). GTDB lineage: Bacteria > Pseudomonadota > Gammaproteobacteria > Burkholderiales > Gallionellaceae > Sideroxyarcus. Next base: position 5,393 of record JAVHSB010000181.1, on the reverse strand, counting down.
GCGCGCTTCCAGCTCGCGGTAGGTTTTGGCCACTTCCGCCTGTTCGGTCAGGTGCAACAACTGCTTGTCGAGTTCGTGCAGGATATCGGCCACGCGCGACAGATTGGTGCGGGTGTCTCCCAGCCGCAGCTCGGTCTCGCGGCGGCGGTCGCGGTATTTGGATACACCTGCCGCCTCTTCGAGGAACACGCGCAGCTCCTCCGGCCTGGCTTCGATGATGCGCGAGATCACGCCCTGCTCGATGATGGCATAGGCGCGCGCGCCGACCCCCGTGCCGAGGAAGATGTCGGTGATGTCCTTGCGCCGCACGTTCTGGTTGTTGATGTAATAACTGGATTCGCCGTCGCGCTGCAGCATGCGCTTGATCGAGATGTCGGCATAGCTCGCCCATTGCCCGCCGACCTTGCCCAGCGAATTGTCAAAGACCAGCTCGACGCTGGCGCGGGAGACCGGCTTGCGGTTGGCGGAACCGTTGAAAATAACGTCCTGCATCGACTCCCCGCGCAGGGCGGAGGCGCGCGACTCGCCCAGCACCCAGCGCAGCGCGTCGATCACGTTCGATTTGCCGCAGCCATTCGGTCCGACGATGCCCACCAGCTGCCCCGGCAAGGAGATGGTGGAAGGATCGACGAAGGATTTGAATCCGGCGAGTTTGATCTGGCTGAGACGCAATTTGGAAAAGGTCAGGCGTTATAATGCGCCGCATTCTAACCGAACTGCCCAAGGCCACCAAACATGAGTACACGCCCCGCCAAGTCACTGGACACTTTCCCCAACCCGCAACCCGCCCGCGACTATCACATCCACATGGAGATCCCGGAATTCACCTGCCTGTGCCCCAAGACCGGCCAGCCGGATTTCGCCTCTCTCATCCTCGATTACATCGCCGACGAGAAATGCGTCGAACTAAAAAGTCTCAAGCTCTACATCTGGTCCTTCCGCGAGGAGGGGCATTTCCATGAAGATGTGACCAACCGCATCCTGGACGACCTGGTCGGTGCCACCCAGCCGCGCTTCATGCGCCTCACCGCGCAGTTCTACGTGCGCGGCGGCATCTTCACCACCGTCGTGGCCGAGCACCGCAAGTCCGGCTGGCAGCCCGCGCCGCGCGTCGAACTGGGCAGCTTCCCCCAGCAGTCCAATTTCCGGAACTGAAGACGTGGAATACCGCACCCTCGGCCGGAGCGACCTCAAGGTCTCGGCCCTGAGTCTGGGCACCATGACCTTCGGCGAACAGAACAGCGAGGCCGAGGCGCATGCACAGCTCGACTATGCCGTGGCACACGGCGTCAACTTCATCGACACCGCGGAAATGTATCCGGTGCCGCCGCGCGCCGAGACCGTGCACCGCACCGAAACCCATATCGGCAACTGGCTGAAACATCGGCAGCGCGACCAGCTTGTCGTTGCCACCAAGATCGCCGGGCCCGCGCGCGGTTTTGCCTGGATCCGCAACGGCCCGCGCATCACGCCCGCGCAGATTCGGGCCGCCATCGACGGCAGCCTCTCCCGTTTGCAGACCGACTATGTCGATCTCTACCAGATCCACTGGCCGGATCGTTATGTGCCGATGTTCGGCAGCACCCGCTACGACCAGAGCCAGGAACGCGAGAGCACGCCGATCGCCGAACAGTTGCAGGCGCTGGGCGATCTGGTCAAGGCCGGCAAAGTGCGCCACATCGGGCTCTCCAACGAAACTTCCTGGGGCGTGATGGAATTCGTGCACCAGGCCGCCCTGCTGGGGCTGCCGCAGATCGTCAGCATCCAGAATGCCTACAGCCTGTTGAACCGCACCTTCGAAAGCGGCCTGGCCGAGGTATGCCAGCGCAGCAATGTCGGCCTGCTCGCCTACAGCCCGCTGGCGTTCGGTTGGCTTTCCGGCAAATACCTGGAAGATCCGCACGCGGCCGGACGCATCACGCGCTTCCCACATTTTGGCCAGCGTTATGCAAAGCCAAACGTGCCCGCCGCCACGCGCGAATACCTGCGCATCGCACACGAAGCCGGGCTGAGTCCGGCCACATTGGCGCTCGCCTTCGCGCGCACCCGCCCGTTCACCCGCAGCGTGATCGTCGGCGCGACCACGCCGCAGCAACTGCGGGAGAATCTGGCCAGCGCCGAAGTGACGCTGACGCCGGATGTGCTGGCGGCGCTGGATGCCATCCATCTGCGCATCCCCGATCCCGCCCCTTGAAAAACCCAAAAAGCGCTATGATGCGCGCACCCAAAACCTTGCCGAGGAGTTGCCCATGCTGAAGAAAGTGATTGCAGTCGTGCTGATCGTTCTGGCCGCCGGTAGCTGGTTCTATCTGGACCGGTTGAACAAGGAAGAAATCAGGCTGGCAGAGGTGGCACGGCAAGAGATGATCAAGGCACGCGCCGAAGCAGCCGCCCGCGCCGAGGCACAGACCCGTTTCGAAGCACAGATCAAGGCCGAACTGGAAACCTGCAAGGCCGAAGCCGAGAAGGCCAGGGATGCGTCCCTCGAAGCCCGCAAAATTCCGGCCAAACGCAAACCCGGGCAGTTCACCCTGCCCCCAGCCGCACAGGCGGAGGCAGAACAGGCGCTGGCAACTGCCTATGCCGCCTGCCAAAGCAGTTACGACAGCCGGCGTGCCGGCGGCATGTAACCCGGCCCCACCCGCTCGATCTTTCGCCGGCAAAGTTCCCGTTGCAGCGGGCTGTCAGGGCTCCGTCAACGACACCCCGCGGCTGCGATGCGGTAATCCCAGATAACGGCGGGTCTGCATCTCGGTCAGGCGGCTGGCGATGCGTTGCGCTTCGCTGTCGTGTTCCCCAGCGGCATAAATGGATTCCGGCGCGATTTCGAACGAGGCCACCAGCTTGACGTGATTGTCGTAGAGCACGTCGATCAGCCAGGTGAAGCGCCGCGCCTGCGCAGCCTTGTCCGCGGTCAACTGCGGGATGCCGGACAGGAACACGGTCGGATAACGGTGGGCGATCTCGAGATAATCGGACTGGTCGTGATACCCCCCGCAAAGCTCATTGAAATCGAACCAGACTACTTCGCGCGAATGGCGCATGACCGGAATCTCGATGCTGCCGACCCGGATCGAAGTGCCTGCCGCATCCACGCCCGCCGTGAGCCTTTGATAGAGGGACTGCATGCAGCTTGCAGTCGCGGCAGCCCCGGCATCCATGAAAAGGGGATCGCGCACCATCTGCAACATGCGGTAATCGGTGGCGCCGTCCAGTTGCAGCACTTTCATTGCACGCTTGAGCAGGCCGATGGCGGGCAGAAAGTTCTGCCTTTGCAGCCCATTCGGATACAGATCGTCCGGCGCGTAGTTCGAAGTCGTCAGCACCACCACCCCGCGCGCAAACAGCGCCTCCAGCAAGCGCCCCAGGATCATCGCATCGGCGATATCATCCACATGGAATTCATCGAGACAGAGCAGGCGGTTGGCGCGCGCGATCTCGTCGGCAACCGCCAGCAGCGGGTCGGAGGCGTGCGCCTGCCGCTGCATCGCATGGTGCACTTCGAGCATGAAGTTGTGGAAATGGATGCGGCGCTTGCGCCGGTAGGGCAGGCAGGCGTAAAAGCCGTCCATCAGGAAAGTCTTGCCGCGCCCCACCCCGCCCCAGATATACAAGCCCCTGGGCACATCGGGACTCAACAGGCTATGCCCGAGGAACTGGCTGCGTTTCGCCTTGAATTCCACCAGTTGCCGCCACAGCGTCTCCAATTCCTTGATCGCGGCAAGCTGGTGCGCGTCGCAAATGAACCCGGCCCTGACACAGGCCTCCCGATACCAGGCATCCGGACTGGCACCACTGTCATCCACGGCTTGGGGCATGGTCAGTCGATCCCGATGAATTCAAGCGCATTCTGATCCGGGTCGCGACAGAACAACGCACGGCGTCCGGACTGACTGCGCGTAAAACGGATCCCGGCGGAGACGAGCCTGGCTTCCAGCGCCGCCACATCCGCGACGACGAATGCCAGATGGCGGTCGCGCCCGCCATGCTCCGGGCGCGGCAGACCCTGTTCCGGATTCGGCAAAGCCAGCAGATGCAATTGCTGTGCGGCAAGTGCGTACCATACGCCGTCGAAACCCAGCACGGGTCTGGCGGGATCCGGCCGCAATCCAAGCACTCCCTCGTAGAACGCGCGCGCACGTTCCAGATCGCCGCACAGCAGACTCGCGTGATGGAGTCCCAGGATCATCCGGCTACGGGCCTGACCTTGCTCGCCGCCAGTTTGGCGCGCGCGCGCGCCTCGTCGGTGTCGCGGCCGTTTGCCAGTGCCACACCCATGCGCCGCTTTTTGAAGGATTCCGGTTTGCCAAACAACCGGATGTCCGATTCCGGCACGCGCAAGGCATCGTCCACACCCTCGAACGCGATCCCGCGCGCATCCAGCCCGCCATAGATCACGGCGGAAGCACCGACTGCGCGCGGCGCGACATCCACCGGCAGGCCGAGAATGGCGCGCGCATGCAGCTCGAATTCGTTCATGCGCTGGGTGCACATCGTCACCATGCCGGTATCGTGCGGGCGCGGACTGACTTCGGAGAACCAGACCTGATCGCCCTTGATGAACAGTTCGACGCCGAAGATGCCCAAGCCCCCGAGATCGCCCGTCACTTTTTTCGCGATTTCCTGCGCCTGCTGCAAAGCGGCCGGCGTCATCGCCATCGGCTGCCAGCTCTCCACATAATCCCCGTGGATCTGCACATGGCCGATCGGTGCGCAGAAATGCGTCTCGATACTGCCATTGCTGCCGGCCGCGCGCACGGTAAGCAGCGTGATCTCGTAATCGAAATCAATGAAACCCTCGACGATCACCCGCCCCTGGTTCACGCGCGAGCCGCTGGCGGCGTAGTCCCACGCGGCCTGCACCTCATCCGCGCCGTCGACCTTCGACTGCCCCTTGCCGGAAGACGACATCACCGGCTTGACCATGCAGGGAAAACCGATCTCCTGCGTTGCCGCGACCAGTTCCTGCAGGCTGTCGGCAAAGCGGTAGGGCGAGGTCGGCAAACCCAGCGTCTCCGCAGCCAGGCGGCGGATGCCTTCGCGGTTCATGGTCAGCCGCGCCGCGCGCGCGGTCGGGATCACGCGCGCCAGGCCTTCGGCTTCGATCTGCTCCAGCATGCCGGTGGCGATCGCCTCGATCTCGGGCACGATCACATGCGGCTTTTCCTGCTCGACCAATGCGCGCAACGCTGCACCGTCCGCCATATTGATGACATGTGCGCGATGTGCCACCTGCTGGCCGGGCGCGTTCGCATAGCGATCCACGGCAATGACCTCGACCCCCAGCCGTTGCAGGGCAATGATGACTTCCTTGCCGAGCTCGCCGCTGCCGAGCAGCATGACCTTGGTGGCGGAAGCGGAAAGCGGGGTGCCCAGACGGGAAAAACGGTAAG
>JAVHSB010000180.1:0-2557 GCA_036171955.1 Sideroxydans sp. | reverse complement strand
AGGACGCCGGTAGTCCTGTCATTTCGCACGCGTTCATGCGCGCCGCCCACACGCTTGCCGGCGTCAACCGCACCATGGGATTTCTGCCGGTTGCGGAACTGGCCTTCGCGCTCGAGCAGTGGCTGGAGCCACGCATCGACAAGCCCGGCGCCCTCGGCACACCGCAGCTGGTGTTGCTGGACGATGTGATCTCCGCGCTGGATCGGTTGAGCAGCGGGATACGCAATCTTGAAACACCCGCCAGCCAGCCCGAACTGATCGAACGCCTGACCCGGGACAAGACGCTGGTCGGCCATAACATTCCGCAGGAACAGGAAGAGCCTGTTGTCGAAACCCCGCCGCCTGCAAGCGGTGACGAGGCGCAGACCGCCCCTGCCCAGCCACAGGCAGCGCAACAGCCGCGCCAGGTGCATGACGAGGTGGACGAGCAGCTGCTGCCGATATTCCTGGAGGAGGCGCACGATCTGTATCCGCAGATCGGCGGCACCCTGCGCGCATGGCGCGAGACCCCGGCGGATGCCCAACTCGGGCGGACCCTACAACGCAGTCTGCATACCCTCAAGGGCAGCGCGCGCATGGCGGGTGCGATGCGCCTCGGCGAACTGACCCACCGCGTCGAGGATCGGGTTAACAAAGCCATCACCACCGCCGAACTGAACGACGCGTTCTGGAACGAGCTGGACAACTACCTCGATCGAATCGCCCAAGCCATCGATCACTTGAGCGCGCCCCAGGCCGTGCCTGAAACGCCGGCTCCGGCGGCAACTGAGGCCGAGCCCAGACCAGCCGCCGTTGCCACCGCGCTCGAAGTGGGCGCCGAACGTGCGATGCAGGCCGCCCTGTTGCGGGTGCGTTCCGAAACGGTCGATCGCCTGGTCAACGAGGCGGGCGAGGTCAGCGTGACCCGTTCCCGCATCGAAACCGTGCTGCGCGAGTTCAAGAACGGCGTGCTCGAACTGACCGACAGCGTCAACCGCCTGCGCAAACAATTGCGCGAAGTCGAGATTCAGGCAGAAAGCCAGATGCAGGCGCGGGTTGCCGCCACCGGCGATACGGAAAGCAAATTCGATCCGCTCGAATTCGACCGTTTCACCCGCTTGCAGGAATTGACCCGTTTCATGAACGAGAGCGTGCACGACGTGCAGACCGTGCAGCAAAACCTGTTGCAGAATCTGGACGAGAGCGCCGCCGCCCTGAATGCTCAGGCTCGCCTCAACCGCGACCTGCAGCAGGGCTTGATGGGCATCCGCATGGTGCCGTTCTCCAGCATCGGCGAGCGCCTGTATCGCATCGTGCGCCAGACCGCGAAGGAACTCGGCAAGCGCGCCAATCTCGAGTTGTCAGGCACCGAGATCGAACTGGACCGCAGCGTGCTGGAAAAGATGACGGGCCCGTTTGAGCATCTGCTGCGCAATGCCATCGCGCACGGCTTGGAATCTCCGGAACGCCGCACCGGCAGCGGCAAGTCGGCCATCGGCGAGATTCGCTTCGCGCTGCACCAGGAAAGCAACGAAGTGGTCTTCGAACTGGCGGACGATGGCGCGGGGCTGGATCTGGAACGCATCCGGCAGAAGGCGCTGGAGCGCGGCCTGATCAGCGCAAACGAGGCAATCAGCGATGAGCAGCTGATGCAGCTGATCTTTACGGCAGGACTTTCCACGGCCAGCGAAGTTACCGAGATCGCCGGGCGCGGGGTTGGCCTGGACGTTGTGCGCAGTGAGGTCTCGGCCCTGGGCGGCCGCGTCGATATCCATTCCACGCCCGGCCAGGGGGTTCGTTTCACCATCCACCTGCCGCTGACGCTGGCGGTGACGCGCACCCTGATGGTACGCGCCGCCAATGCGGTCTATGCACTGCCTGCGGCCATGATTGCCCACGTGCAACAGCTCAAGCCCGAAGACCTGGATGCCATCTACCAGCAGCACCATGTGGACTGGCAGGATCAGCGCTACCCCCTGTTTTACCTGCCACGACTGCTTGGCGACGAACAGGCCGAGCTGGTCAGCCAGCCGCATAACCCGGTGCTATTGCTGAAGAGCGGAGAGCAGCGCATCGCGCTGCATGTGGACGCCCTGCTCGGCAATCAGGAAGTGGTGGTCAAGAACATCGGCCCGCAACTGGCGCGCCTGCCGGGCATTGCCGGCGCCACCGTATCCACCAGCGGCGAGGTGATCCTCATCATCAATCCGGTCGCCTTCAGCCAGCGCATCGCGACCACGCGCAAGCTAGCCCAACCCGCCGCAGTGAGCGAAACCGTGCAGCACAAGCCACTGATAATGGTGGTGGACGATTCACTCACGGTGCGCAAGATCACCACACGCCTGCTGGAACGCAACGGTTATCAGGTGGTCACCGCGAAGGACGGGGTCGATGCGCTGGAACAGCTCATGGAAATTGAGCCGGACGCGATGTTGCTCGACATCGAGATGCCGCGCATGGACGGTTTCGAGCTGGCCAAGCGCCTGCGCCAGGACAGCAGGACCAATGCGCTGCCGATCATCATGATCACCTCGCGCACCGCCGACAAACACCGCAACTATGCGCTTGAGCTCGGCGT
>JAVHSB010000179.1:0-2565 GCA_036171955.1 Sideroxydans sp. | reverse complement strand
TGATGTTCAGGATCGCGAATGAACCGCCGACCGATATCCTGAAAATCAAGCCGGATCTGCCGCCCTGCCTGGTAGCCATCCTGCAGCGGGCGCTGGCCAAGAAGGTGGAAGAGCGCTTTGCCAGCGGCGCCGCGATGGCGGATGCGATCCGGCAATGTGCGGCCACATTGCATTAGAAGACAAGGGGATGCCAAGTGAAAGTCAATGAGGCACTGGAGATTGTCGGCAAAACCGATCCGGGCATGGTGCGCTCGCACAACGAGGACAGTATTACCTTTGATGCCAACTACGGCCTGGCCGTGCTGGCGGACGGCATGGGCGGCTACAATGCGGGCGAGGTCGCCAGCGGCATCGCGGTGTCGGTGCTGTCAAGCGAGATCCGTCATCGCCTGGATGAGGTTCGTCCGGAGCAGAAAGCGGCGGGGACACATGAGGAAGTCGGCGTGGCACTGCTGCGCGACAACGTCAAGAAAGCCAACCTGTCCATTTATAATGCCGCGCAGAGCCAGCCGCAGTATGCCGGCATGGGGACGACCGTGGTAGCCGGTCTGTTCTATGACAACCGCGTGGCAGTCGTACATGTCGGCGATTCCCGCATGTACCGCTTGCGCGACGGCACCTTCGGGGTCGTGACGCGCGATCACTCCCTGCTGCAGGAGCAGATCGACAGCGGGGTGATCAGCAAGGAACTGGCGCGTTTGTCGAAGAACAAGAATCTGGTGACCCGCGCGGTCGGCATCGATGCCGAGGTGGAGCCCGAAGTGCATGTGTACGATGTGGCGGCAGGCGACATCTACCTGTTCTGTTCGGACGGGCTGAACGACATGGTGGAAGACGAAGACATCGGCGCGACCCTGGAAATGTTGCAGGGAAACCTTGCGCTGGCGGCCAGCCAGTTGATCGAGCAGGCGAATGACAATGGCGGGCGCGACAACGTCTCGGTCATTCTGGTCAAGATCAAGGGGAATTACGCCGCGCCGCGCGGCTGGTGGCAAAAGCTGACCGCATGGTTCGGGAACTGAATAGCAAAATCAAGGGGAAGACAAAATGCCGGCAAAACTGATACTCAGCATGGACGGGGCGGTGATCAAGGAATATCCCTTGAACAAGGAGCGCACCACCATCGGGCGCAAGCCGCATAACGATATCGTGATCGACAATCTGGCCGTGAGCAGCGAGCATGCGGCCGTGATCACCATCCTCAATGATTCCTTCTTCGAGGACCTGAACAGCACCAACGGCTCGATGGTCAACGGAACACCGACGCTGAAACATTTCCTGCAGAACAACGATGTGATCGAGATCGGCAAGTACAAGCTCAAATACCTGAACGACCAGCCAACGCAGACGAGCTCGGCCGATTTCGAAAAGACCATGGTGCTGCGCGCGCCGGTCAGGACTGCGTCCGCGCCCGCTGCAGGCGGGCAGGCGGCGAAATACGAGTCCACCACGCAGTTCAATGCGACCACGCCGGGAACACAACCCAAGCCTGCCGCGCCCAGCGCCGCGCCTGCCGCACCTGCAGCTGTAGCTGCAGCTCAATTCGCCGTGGTGCAGATACTGAATGGCCCGAATCTCGGCAAGGAGCTGGAGTTAAGCAAGAACCTGACCACGCTCGGCAAGCCCGGCGTGCAGGTGGCCGTGCTGGCGCGGCGTCCGCATGGCTATTTCATCACGCACGTCGAAGGCGGCAGTTTCCCGACCGTGAACGGCTCATCCATCGGTGAACAGCCGCACCAGTTGAACGATCACGACGTGATCGAGCTTGCGGGCATCAAGATGGAGTTCTATTTCAAGGCTTGAGCGGGAGTCAGCCCGATGTGCCGCCAAGCTGCGCATGCCGCTGAAAGGCGCGAACGATGAGGAAGCACTTTTTGCTGATCGGCCTGGGCCTGATGGCGATGCTGCTCCTGCTGGGCGATGCCGCCGGTTTCTATCGGCTTGGTTTCGTCCAGTTCCTCGACGCCAAACTATATGACTACCGCATGTTGTTGTCCTTGCCACACAGCGGTGATGATCGCATCGTCATCCTCGACATCGACGAAAAGAGCCTGAAGCAGGAAGGGCGCTGGCCGTGGGGGCGCGACAAGCTGGCGCAACTGATGGACGAGCTGTTCGACCACTACGGTGTGGTTACGGTGGGTTTCGACGTGGTGTTCGCCGAGCCGGACACCAGTTCCGGCTTGAACGTCCTGCAGGAACTGGGGCGCAAACAATTCCGCGATGTCGCGCAGTTCCATTCGGTTTTGAACCAGATCCAGCCGGTGCTGGAATACGATGCGCTGTTTGCGGCAAAGCTGAAACAGCGCAATGTTGTGCTCGGCTATTACTTCAGCAACAGCGAGTCCGGGGCGGCGCCGGGTGGGTCGGGTGCGTTGCCGCCGCCGGTATTCGCGCCCGGCACATTCAATGGCCGCGCCATCAATTTCGTGGCATGGGACAGCTACGGGGGCAACCTGCCGGCGTTGCAGGCTGCCGCGGCGACGGCTGGGCATTTCAATCCGCTGGTGGATTTCGACGGCATCGTGCGCCGCATCCCGATGGTGGTGGTGCACGATGGCGCCT
>JAVHSB010000178.1:0-2565 GCA_036171955.1 Sideroxydans sp. | reverse complement strand
ATTTGCCACCGAGAACACAGAGTCCACGGAGAAAGTCGTGGCAAGCAGACTGTTGGTCGATTCCTCTGTGTGCTCTGTGAGCTCTGTGGCTAAAAATGCTTTTACGCACTATGCAACTTCAACATCGCCGCTTCGAGCTTGCCCTCGATGATGAGCGGTGCGACATCCTGCGCGCGTTGCAACGCTTCATCGATCAGTGCCTGCTCTTCCTTGCGCGGCGCATTCAGCACGTAGTTGACCACTTCCGCCCGCTCGCCGGGATGACCGATGCCGACGCGCAAGCGCCAGAAATCCTTGCTGCCCAGGTGGGCGATGATGTCCTTCAATCCGTTGTGCCCGCCGTGGCCGCCGCCCAGTTTCAGCTTGGCGTTGCCCGGTGGCAGGTCGAGTTCATCGTGCACCACCAGAATCTGCGCCGGCTCGATCTTGTAAAAATGCGCCGCCGCACCGACCGCTCGACCGCTGACGTTCATGAAGGTCTGCGGTTTCAGCAGGTGCGCCTCATGCCCGTGCACAACCATCTTGGCGACCAGTCCGTGAAACTTGCTGTCGGCCTTGAAAGAGGCCTGCTGCATTCGCGCGAGCTCGTCCACCCACCAGAAACCGGCGTTGTGTCGCGTGGCTTCGTATTCCTTGCCGGGATTACCCAGACCGACGATCAGTTTGATGGGCTCGCTCATAATGAAAAAGCCCGTCATGCATTCCAGGAAGGCATGACGGGCGATTCGTGCAACGGGTTATTTCTTGGCTGCAGCTGCGGGTGCGCCAGCCACGGCAGCAGGTGCGGCGGCTGCGGCAGAAGCGGCTGCGGCGGCTTCCGCAACAGCGGCATCGGCCGCGGCATCGGCCGCCGCTTCGATTGCACCGCGCGGAACCTGAACGGTTGCCACTGCATCGCCAGCGTGATGATGGTGCGCCAGCTCGACGCCCTTGGGCAGCGTGACATCGGCGATATGGACGGAATGTCCCAGCTCCAGACCGGACAGGTCGATTTCGAACGCCTTAGGCAGGTCGGCCGGCAGGCAGATGATGTCGAGCTCGGTCAGGACGTGGCTGATGATGCCGCCATCGGTCTTCACGCCAGGTGCGAGATCCCCATTCTTGAAGTGCAGAGGCACTTTCATGTGGATCTTCTTCTTCGCATCCACGCGCTGGAAGTCGATATGCTGCACTTGCTGGCGGAAAGGGTGCATCTGGAAGTCGCGCAGCAGCACGGATTCTTTCTTGCCTTCAAGGTCCAGCGACAGGATGGAAGCGTGAAACGCTTCTTTGCGCAAAGCGAAATAAAGGGTGTTGTGATCGAGTTCGATCATGGTTGCCTCGCCCGTACCGTACACGATGCCGGGGACGCGATTCGTCTTGCGCAGACGGCGGCTCGCACCCGTTCCTTGCGCCTGGCGTTTTGTTGCGCTGATTTCGATAGCCATTTTACATCTCCACTTCAAATGGAATCTTCCGCGACCAGAAGACTCCGGGTTGTGCGATGGCCGACATGGCCGCCGCAAAAATCAATCCACGAACAACGAGCTGACCGACTCCTCCGCATTGATGCGGCGCAGGGTCTCCGCCATCAGTTCGGCGATGCTCAACTGGCGGATGCGTTTGCAATTGCGCGCCGCCTCGCTCAGCGGGATGGTGTCGGTCACCACCAGTTCGTCGATGGCCGAATTCTCGATGCGCTCGATCGCCGGGCCGGACAGCACGCCATGCGTGCAGTAGGCCAGCACGCGCTCCGCGCCTTTTTCCTTCAGTGCCTTGGCCGCTTCGCACAGGGTGTTCGCGGTATCCACCATGTCATCCATGATGAGGCAGGTACGGCCCGTCACTTCCCCGATGATGTTCATCACCTTGGCGACATTCGGTTTGGGACGGCGCTTGTCGATGATCGCGAGGTCGGCATCCAGTTGCTTGGCCAGCGCGCGCGCGCGCACCACGCCGCCGACGTCCGGCGAAACCACAATCAGGTTGGGATAGTTATGGCGCCACACGTCCGACAGCAGGATCGGGCTGGCATAGACGTTATCCACCGGAATATCGAAGAAGCCCTGGATCTGGTCGGAGTGCAGGTCCATCGTGAGCACCCGGTCCACACCGACGCCGGAGAGCATGTTCGCCACCACTTTGGCGGTGATCGCCACGCGTGCAGAGCGAGGCCGGCGATCCTGCCGTGCGTAACCAAAGTAGGGGATGGCGGCGGTGATGCGCGCCGCCGAGGCACGGCGCAGTGCATCGACCATCACCATGATTTCCATCAGATGGTCGTTGGTCGGAGCACAGGTGGATTGCAGGATGAATACATCCTTGCCGCGCACATGCTCGAGAATCTCCACCAGCACCTCGCCGTCGGAAAAACGGCTGACCGTGGCGCGCCCGAGATGGGTGCCCAGATGCCGCGCCACGCCTTCAGCCAACTTGGGATTGGCGTTTCCGGTGAAAACCATCATGTCGGCCGACATTGCGAACACCCCTATGAAGTGAGACGGACGCACGCCCGTCGATGCATGAAGAATCTGGCTGGGGAGGTAGGGATCGAACCTACGAATGTCGGAATCAAAATCCGATGCC
>JAVHSB010000177.1:0-2576 GCA_036171955.1 Sideroxydans sp. | reverse complement strand
CACATCTCGGCGCTGATGAGCGGCGCCATGCTCAAGATGGGCATCTACGGCATCATCCGCGTCAGCTATGACCTGATCGGCGACGTGCGCTGGGAATGGGGCGTGGCGGTGCTCGTCGTCGGTACCGCCTCGGCCCTGCTCGGCGTGCTGTATGCCCTGATGCAGCACGATCTCAAGCGCCTGCTCGCCTACCACTCGATCGAGAACATCGGCATCATCCTGATGGGTCTGGGGATGTCGATGATCTTCCTCGGCAGCGGGCAATTGCTGCTCGGCACCCTCGGCCTGATAGCGGCGCTCTACCACACCATCAACCATGCGCTGTTCAAGGGGCTGCTGTTTCTCGGCGCCGGCGCCGTGCTGTACCGCACCCACGAGCGCGACCTCGAACACATGGGCGGCCTGATCCAGCGCATGCCGGTGACGGCGTTCATGTTCCTGGTCGGCAGCGTCGCCATCTCGGCGCTGCCGCCGTTTAACGGTTTCGTTTCCGAGTGGCTGACGTTCCAGACGGCGTTGCAGGCGCCGGCACTGGAAAGCGGTGTGCTGCGCATGATCATGCCGCTCGCCGCCGCGCTGCTGGCGCTGACCGGCGCGCTGGCCGCCGCCTGCTTCGTCAAGGCCTTTGGCATCGCCTTCCTGGGCAAGCCGCGTTCCCACCACGTTGCGCATGCGCGCGAAGTGCCGCGGGGCATGCTCGCCGGCATGGGATTGCTGGCGGTGCTGTGCCTGGTGCTGGGCATCCTGCCCACGACGATCATCGAGGCCATGGCGCCGGTCACGCGGCTGCTGGTGCATGGCGCGCTGCCGTCGGCCACTGCGCAGGGCTGGTTGTGGCTGACGCCGATCTCGCCCGAGGTCGCGTCCTATTCGGCGCCGTTTCTCCTGCTCGCGCTGGTGCTGGTGTTCGGCCTGGGCTATCTGTTCCTCAAACGCCGCGCCGCGCCCGCCCGCCGTTGTTATCCCTGGGACTGCGGTTTCGGCCAGCTCACCCATCGCATGGAGTACACCTCCACCTCTTTCACCCAGCCGATCCGGCGCATTTTCGGCGCGGTGTGGAAGGTCGAGGAATCGGTCGAGACCAGCACGGCTGGCAACGGACCGATCCGGCGCGTGACCGATATCCACCACCAGTTGCACGTGCAGGACTGGTCCTGGCTCAAGGTGTACCAGCCGATCGGCCGTCTGGTGCTGGAGGCCGCCCGGCGCATCGGTTTCATCCAGACCGGCAGCATCCATACCTACCTGAAATATTCGTTCTGGACGCTGCTCCTGCTGTTATGGGTGGTCAGCTTATGAGTAGCGAAACGCTAGTCTGGTTTTTGGCGGCGGTGCAGACGATCGTTTTCGTTGCCGCCGCACCGCTGCTGGTCGGCTGGGTGAAGCGCCTGAAGTGCCACATGCAGAACCGTGCGGCACCTGCGGCATGGCAGCCCTATCGCGATCTGTCCAAGCTGTTGCGCAAGGATATGGTGCTGGCCGAGAACGCCTCCTGGTTGTTCCGCGCCACTCCCTATATTGTTTTCGGCGCCACCCTGCTCGCGGCGGCGGCGGTGCCGCTTCTCGTCGTGCGCCTGCCCACGGCGGCCATCGCCGACCTGATCGTGCTGGTCGGTTTTTTTGCGCTGGCGCGTTTCTTCACGGCCCTGGCCGCCCTCGACATCGGCACCGCTTTCGGCGGCATGGGCGCTTCGCGCGAGATGACGGTCTCCGCGCTGGCCGAGCCGGCCATGTTGCTGGTGGTATTCACCCTGTCCATGGGGGCGGGCACCACCAATCTGTCGTCCATCACCGAATTTGTCCTGCATTCCGGACTCGTGCTGCGCCCCTCGTTCCTGTTTGCCCTGTTTGCCCTGGCCATGGTGGCGGTGGCCGAGTGCGGCCGCATCCCGGTGGACAATCCGGCCACCCACCTCGAACTGACCATGCTGCACGAAGCGATGATCCTGGAGTATGGCGGGCGCCATCTGGCGCTGATCGAGTGGGCCGCGCAGATCAAGCTGATGATTTATTCGGTGCTGATCGTGGATTTCTTCTTCCCCTGGGGCATTGCGCGCAACTTCAATGCGGAGGCGCTGGCGCTCGGCATCGTTGCCGTCACGGCCAAGTTGATGATGCTCGCCGTGGTGCTGGTCGCCTGGGAGACGGTGCTGGCCAAGATGCGCCTGTTCCGCGTGCCGCAATTCCTGGGTTTCGCCTTCCTGCTGTCGCTGCTCGGCATGCTGACCAGCATCGTGCTGGAAACGGGGGGCTAGATGGAGCTGACCAGTCTTGGCCTCTACAATCAGGCCATCATTCTCTTCGCCGCCCTGGTGCTGTTCACTTCGTTCGCCATGCTCGCCCAGTCGCGCATCGTGCAACTGATCTTTACCTTTGCCTGGCAGGGTTTGTTGCTGGCGGTGGTGACCGCGCTGGTCGCCAGCGTCTCCGGCCATTCCCACCTCTACGTTTCGGCGGCGCTCACTGTCGCGCTCAAGGTCGTGCTGATTCCCTGGCTGCTGTACCGTTTGAGCGTGCGGCTGAACATGAACTACGAGGCCGAGCAGATCGCTCATCCGTCCCTGCTTTTGCTGGGC
>JAVHSB010000176.1:0-12751 GCA_036171955.1 Sideroxydans sp. | reverse complement strand
ACTTCGGCAAGATCGACCTGCGCGTGGCGCGCATCGTCAACGCCGAGCATGTGGAGACCGCGAACAAGCTGCTGAAGCTGACACTGGACATCGGCGAGGCGCAGCCGCGCACCGTGTTCGCCGGCATCAAGTCAGCCTACGATCCGGAGAAACTCAAAGGCCGCATGACGGTGATGGTGGCCAACCTCGCGCCGCGCAAAATGAAGTTCGGCCTGAGCGAAGGCATGGTGCTGGCCGCTTCCGGCAGCGAACCGGGCCTGTTCATCCTGTCGCCGGACGACGGCGCACAGCCGGGCATGCGCATCAAGTAATTGAACGGCAAAACCATTTAGCTACAGAGAACACAGAGAGAGTTCTTTGGGTTTGTGAATTGAAGGTCATCCCGACAACCGGGATTCGACCATGCCCTTTCTCTGTGAACTCTGTGTTCTCTGTGGCTAGTTTGTTTTTGGGTTTTCAACCTCATCACCGGAGCACGCGCATGGACTACGACATCCTAATAGTAGGCTCCGGCCCCGCCGGTCAGCATGCCGCATGGCAGGCGGCGCGCATGGGCAAGCGCGCGGCGATCATCGAGCGCAAACCGAAGATCGGTGGCGCGGGCTTGCAGACCGGTACTATCCCCAGCAAGGCGATGCGCGAGGTGGCGTATCTCTTGTCGCGTTCCGGCGGCATGCGTTCCGCGCTGGCACCGGATAGCCGCAGCCGCCACGGCCTGCTGGCCGATGCGGTGCGCCGCAAGGAAGGCGTGATCGCGCAGCAGGAGTCGGTCATCCTGCAACGCCTGCTGAAACACGGCGTGGCGCTGATTCCCGGCGAAGCCTCTTTCGTCAACGACCACACGCTGCAAGTCGCCGATGCCTCCGGCAACACGCGCAACTTGTCGGCGCAAGTCATCCTGCTCGCCGCGGGTTCGCGCCCGCGCCGTCCGGCCGACATCCCGTTCGACAAGAAGACGGTGCTGGATTCAACCTCCATCCTCAACCTGCGCCATCTGCCCGACAGCCTGCTGGTGGTGGGCGGTGGCGTGATCGCCTGCGAATTTGTGTCCATCTTCGCCGCGCTCGGCGTGCAGGTCTCGGTGGTGGACAGCCACGCGCAACTGCTCGATTATTTGAGCGAAGACGTGGTGAGCGTGTTGGCCGACAGCTTCCTCGGCATGGGCGTCACCTTCCACATGGAGCAGCGCGTGGCCGCGATCACACGCGAGGACCATGGCGTGCTGACGCGTCTGGCGAGCGGCAAGGAATTCCGCACCGATGCCGTGCTGTTCGCGCAGGGCCGCGAGCCAAACAGCGCCGGATTGCACGCCGAGCGCGCGGGCATCGCACTGGATGCGGGCTGGTTCACGGTCAACGCGCAATTCCAGACCAGCGTGCCGCACATCTATGCGGTGGGCGACCTGATCGGCCGCCCCGCACTCGCCTCCACCGGCATGGAGCAGGGACGCAGCGCCGTGCTGCATGCCTTCGGCGGCACCGAACAGCAGTCCGCGGAGAACCTGCCGATGGCGGTGTACACCATCCCCGAGATCTCCTGGGTCGGCAAGACCGAGAAGGAAGTGCAGCAAGAGAACATCCCCTACGTGCTCGGACGCGCCTATTTCAAGGACAGCGCGCGCGGCCAGATCATCGGCGATGCGCACGGGCTGCTGAAGCTGGTGGTGGACGAGCGCAGCGAGAAACTACTGGGCGTGCACATCGTGGGCGAACAGGCGAGCGAACTGGTGCACATCGGGCAACTGGTGATGAACCTGAACGGCAGCGTGCGCGACCTGATCAGCAACGTGTTCAACTACCCGACGCTGGCGGAATGCTACAAACTGGCGGCGCTGGACTGCACGCAGCAACTGCAGCGTCGCGGTGCAAATTAAGAAGCTCTGATTTAGCCGTTCGCCCCGGGCCTGCCGAAAGGTGCGCCACGAATGAAGGTTTACACAGCAGTCATAAATTAAAGCTACAAAAGGACTATGCTAATTTGTGGGAGCTCGATTTATCGGGCGATTTAAAGATTGCCAATCGCCCGATAAATCGGGCTCCCACAGCGTTCACTTCGCTGGCGCGATGATTCCATGTATTGGAAGTTGAGTAATCCATGCCTCATCAGGTAGCCACGGCTCAAGCCTCCCTCTCCTTTCGGCGGAGGGAGGCATCAAAATCTTTGGCATAGAATGCAGGTATCCAGTTTCGACCACAGAAAGGCGTATATGAAAAAGTTGCTCGGCTTGTTCTTGCTCCTCCCCGCCCTCGCTTGCGCGGCGCCTTTCAACATCGAGAACATCGCACCCGGCGTGTACGTGCATCACGGCGAACACAAAGACCTCGTCGAACAGTATGGCGGCGATATCTGCAACTCCAGCTTCGTGATCGGCAGCAAAGGCGTGGCGGTGATCGATACCGGTGGCTCGCCTGTCGTGGGCGAAAAGCTGCGCGATGAAATACGCAAAGTCACCAGGTTGCCCATCCTTTACGTCATCACCACCCACGTCCACCCCGACCACTCAATGGGCAGCGCCGCGTTCAAGCAGGACAAGCCAGTGTTCGTCGGCCACGGCAAACTGGCGAACGAGATGGTGCTGCGCAAGGAAGTCTATCTGCGCAATCAGGCGGCATGGGTCGGCAAGGATGCCGCCGGCAGTGAACTCATCCCGCCCGACCTTGCAGTCGAAACCTCGCAAGACCTCGACCTAGGCGGACGCACGCTGCACCTCACCGCCCACCCCGTCGCGCACAGCCCTTCCGACCTCAGCGTGCGCGACAGTGCCAGCAACACCCTGTGGACGGGCGACCTGCTGTTCATCGAACGTGCCCCCTCGGTCGATGGCGACATCCCCTCGTGGCTCGATGTCATCGAACAGTTGAACAAGGTGAACGCCGCCCGCGTCGTGCCCGGCCACGGTCCGGTCACTGCGAACGGCAGCGCTGCACTGGGAGATGAGAAGCGTTATTTGTCGACTTTGTTATCCGATGTGCGCGCAGCGATCAAACGCGGCGACAGCATGGAGCAGACCATAGAGACCGCCGCGCAGTCGGAGAAGGACAAGTGGCTGCTGTTCAACAGCACCAACCGGCGCAACATCGCGCGCATCTTCCCGGCGCTGGAGTGGGAGTAAGCGGGTAACCCCGGCCGCCCTGCTGGCGGTTGCGTGACCGCCAGTTCAACGACTTCAGCGGAGATCAGTCTTCCCGCATGACCATGTAGTACTGGATTTTCATCGTAATGGCGGCGCCCGCCACGATCGATGCGAGTGCCAGGAACGATCCCAGAGACAGGGTCGAGACCCCCGTTATGCCTTGGCCGATGGTACAACCCATGGCAGTGACACCGCCAAACCCCATCAATATCCCCCCGATGATATGCGAGAACATGTCCTGCGCCGAAGAGAACGCTTCCCAGCGGAAAGATTTGGTGATCGTGGCGTAAATGAATGAGCCGATGCCGACGCCGAATATGGTGGCAACACCAAAGGTGATGATGTTCGATGCGTCAGTCCAGTATGCCCAATATTCGAGGGTGTATGCGGTAGGCGCGACAAAGGACAGCGATTCTGCCAAATGGGAATTGGTCCCCATATAGGTCATCTCAAGCGTATCCGGATTTTCGCCAAAACCGAGATGCCCGGTAACATACCAGCCGGCAACCACGAGCAGGCCAACGATCAAACCGGCCAGGGTGTTGTCGAGACTTTTGCGAAATCCTTTGTCCTTGAAGACAAAAATCAGAAGGGCCAAACCGATCACGCCGGCAATCAACATCTGCAGATGGTCGATTGAAAGCCCGCCAAAACCGGACATCAGCGCGGGGATCGATTGGCCATGGTCCAACTGGATAGTGACCGCCGGCGCTTGCAATACATTGACGCGAAATGCACCCAGAATGCCTTTCAGGGTCACCATCGCAGAGAATCCCAAATAAATGAACACGACGACGGATCTGAGGTTGCCGCCGCCGACACGCACCAGCGTTTTGTTTGCGCAACCCGCAGCGAGCGTCATGCCGACACCGAAGCACAATCCGCCGACGATATAGGCCAGCCAGGGAAAACTGTTGCCGGTATAGATGGTCTTGGACAAATCCACATAACCCAAATAGGCGAGCAGGTTGGTGCCGATCATCGCCACTGCAATGGCGAATAACCACGCACGCATGCGCCCCCAGTGCCCCATGTTGACAACATCCGAAACGGCACCCATGGTGCAGAAGTTGGTCTTGTTGGCGATGAATCCGAACACGACACCCAAACCAAATCCCCACCAAACAATGGTACTGACCACAACCGATGTATCCATGACTTGTTATCCCAAAAAATTATCGAAAATATTCGAACCGGACAAATCCGGGGTTCGCCGCAGTGCCGACTATGAGATCTTCCCAATTCCAGTGTTGCCCTCAATCCCGATCAGTTTTGGCAGGTTGAGGTTGCGCGGCGTGATCACTTTCTTGTCGCGCAGATAGTCCGACACCACATCCCAGATCGGCTCGCCGGTGACGCCCTCGCCCACCGGCGCCCATCCCGCCACCTTGTATTTCTTGTTGGGATCGATTGTCTTGCCCTTCAGCATCATGTTGTTGATGCGCTTGCCCATGGTCTGGCGCAAATCGCAGGTGTAGCTGATCCCGCCGACGCGCACCATGTCACCGCCCTGCTGTTTGTATGGATCGGCGTTGAACAGGTTGTCACAGACATCCTCCATGATGGCCTTGATGGTTTCACCGCTCATTTCGGTCAGCGTCGTCTGGGGATAGGTGATTGCGGTCTGATCCATCACATGCTCAAGGGTGATGGCTTCGCCTGGCAAGAGCGAAGTGCCCCAGCGGAAGCCGGGCGAAAAAGCGGCATCTGCCCCTTTGACTTCCATGAGCGCATCGAGGATCAATTGATCGAATGTGCCATTAAAATTGCCACGGCGGTAAAGCGTGCCCTCTGTGACTGCAAGTTTTTCAGCCAGTTTGGCCTCGTAGGGTGCACGCACTTTCTTGATCAACGTTGCCATCTCGGCATCCGGAGCGATCAGGTTGGCAAACACGGGTAGCAGTTTGTAGCGTATTTCGGCAACCTTGCCGCCCTTGACATCAAAATCCATCACGCCGAGGAATTTGCCGTTGGAACCGGCATTGGTCACCAGGGTTTCTCCGCCGGCATTCCTGACTTTGATCGGTGCGGGTATGCCATCGTGGGTGTGCCCGCCCATGATCGCGTCGATCCCGCTGACCCGGCCCGCCATCTTCAAGTCCACATCCATGCCGTTGTGCGACAACACCACGACGACCTGTGCGCCCTTGGCCCTTGCCTCGTTGACGACCTGCTGCATATCGTCGTCGCGGATACCGAAGCTCCAGTCCGGCGTCATGTAGCGCGGATTGGCGATGGGCGTGTAGGGAAAAGCCTGGCCGATGATTGCAACGGGGATGCCGTTGATATGCTTCATCACGTACGACTCGAATACCGGATCGCCGAAATCATTGGTCTTGATATTCTGCGCGATGAAATCCACTTTACCCTTGAAGTCGTTTTCCACGACATGCTGAACCCGTTCCGCACCCAGCGTAAATTCCCAGTGGCCGGTCATCACATCTACGCCCAGCAATTTTCCGGCGTCCACCATGTCCTGCCCGTTGGTCCACAGTGCAGTGCCCGAGCCCTGCCATGTGTCCCCGCCATCGAGCAGCAAAGCACCGGGGCGGCTGCCACGGATGTTCTTGACCAGCGTCGACAAGTTGGCAAATCCGCCAACTTTGCCGAAGGCGCGGGCGGCATTTTCAAAATCGAGGTAGGTGAATGCGTGGGCTTCACGCGTTCCCGGCCGAATACCGAAAGTCTTGAGCAGTTTTTCACCCACGATATGCGGCGCCTTGTTCCTGTTTTGCCCCAGGCCAATATTGACATTGGGCTCCCTGAAGTAGATCGGCAACAATTGGGCATGGCAATCGGTGATGTGCAGCAGCGAAACATTGCCGAAGGGTGGCAGATCATAGAAGTTGCCCGCATGATCGCCAGCCAGTGCGGAACGACTATTCAAAGCAAAGCCGGAGGCTGCCGCCACCGCCAACATTTGCATAAATTCACGACGGTTCATGGACATGAGCGCACTCCCAAGCTGTGGTTTGTTTGAATAAGCAGGACACAGAGACAGGAGCGGATTGACCGGGAGTTAACATCCGGTCAATTCGCTCCTGTTCAGGCTTTACTTGCGAAACACCGGTGTCTGCATGGGCAAGCCATTGCTCATGTAGGTCAGGTAATACTCCAGGTTGTTGTATTCCTCGCTATTTGCATCCTTGGGTTTCGCGCGTACGTTTTTTTCGCATTGGTTGAAACGCCCTTGCAGCGTGACAACATCAGTGCCGCCGCGAAACTCCGGCCAGTGCGATGCCTGGCCGATCATCATTGAAAGCTGGTCACTGCGGATGAATTTGCCGGCGTTCTGCACATGGCAACTCTTGCAGGAAAAGTTCAGTTGGCCATTCCGGGTTTCATAATATTGCTTGCCTTTTTCATAGGCAGCCAGCGCCCCCTTTCCTTTTACCTTGACCGAGACTTTCATGCCGTCCGACAGACTCCGTGCGTAAGCGGTAAGCAAGCCCATTTCCTTGTCGGCGTATTTAAGTTCTGCCTCACCGTTCTTTTTCAGGCAGGCATTGATGGCATTTTCGAACGTCACAACACGGTTGGCGGCATTATCGAAATACGGGTAATTACCGGCCACGTTCTTTCCGCCCTTGGGGAAACAGGAAGAAAACCGCTTGCCATTCTTGAAGGGGGTTTCCCACATACTCTTGCCCTTTTCCAGGTCGATGGAGTAGGAAGGGAAGTCCATGAAGCTGTCGTACTGACTTTTTGCATCCGGGTTCATGGCCAGTGCGCCATAGATATAATTTTCAAACTTGATCCCGGGAAAATCTTGCTTGTATTGCTTGATCAAAGCCTTGCGATCAGCCTCCGGGCTGGCCAACACGGAGAAACTGGCACCGATCAACAACAGCGCCAATAGGGTCGTGAGTTTTTGTTTCATATCGTACCTTCCTCTTGGTTGGAAGAATCAAATGCACTCAAAATCATTACCTTGAATCAGGCAATGACCACTTCGCCATCAAATTTGGCGCCCAGATTGTCAACCGCGTTGACAACGATTTTGTCACCCGGCTTGCCGCCCTTGACCCTGAAACCGATAAAGGGATTCTGGGCAATCCCCACGCCCCACTGTGCATCCAGTACTGTTTTACCGTTCAGTGTGGCAACGACCTGATTGATAAAGTGCGCCGGGATCAGTTTGTCGGTTTTCTTATCCTTCATCGTTCCGGTATCCATTGGGTGCTTGATCAGCACTTTCACATCTGCAACGTCGCCATCCATCTGCGCGCGCATCTTCATTGCTTCAGCCATGTTCGTATCCTCTTAAAAATTGTCTGGAAATCACGTGAATTTCAAATCCGTCAGACCGGGTCAGCCGCCACAACCCCCGATTGTCACTTTCACTTCGCGGCTGGCGATGTACGTCTTGCCGCCGGCCTTTACCGCGATTTTCACCATGGAGGTCTTGGCCATCCTGACGCGCGTGGCAATGTACGGCTCCGCCCCATTCAAAAATTGGAACTCGGCAATCATTGGCACGGGATTCTTTTCAACGAAAATCGCCATGGAGGTAGTCCCGGCGATCTTGCTGGTGGCCGAAACTGGAACCACGGCCCCGTTTTCCGCGATTTCCGGCGCCTTGATCTCGATATCGCCGCTTTCGATAGCCCCCTCATAACCCGCATTTTTGAGGGCTTCGGACAGGTCTTTGCTGGTAAAAGCAAGGCTGTTCCACGCTGCGGCAAATACCATTCCGGGTTTGAGCAAGCCTGTGGCAAACGCAAACGCAACCGCTCCAACCGTACCGGCCTGTTTCAGAAACGCTCTACGCAATTGATTCATATCATACCTTTCAAATTTAGGATAAATTCTGCGATCAAAGACTCTGGATGTAATCTGTAACCAGCTCGATTTGTTGCTCTGTCAATATCTTGTTTCTGCCAAAGGGCGGCATTACAGAATCCGGGTTTGAAGCGGTGGCATCCCAGATCTTGGCGCGCAATATCGAACGATCGGGATAGCGGTCTTTCATGCTCACCAGCGGCGGGCCGATATTTCCGGGGGCTTCAGCCTTTGGCTCTGCGGGTATCGCATGGCAGGCAAGGCAGTTACCGAACTTTCTATCAAACGAGAGACTTCGGCCATCCATCTCACCTTCCGCAAAAGCCATGCTGGCGAAGCCCAGAGTAGCAATAAAGGAAAACAAAAAAGTCGTTTTAATGCGCATTAAAATCTCCTCTACTTGATTAAATCCCAAACCCCGTTGAAAACTTGATGCGTTTAGAGCTTATCCATTTAAAGCCGTTACTACAATAAAACAAAACAAATCTGCCTGCTGCCGATCTCATACCCTTACGTAGTCCCACCCTTGATGCAGGCGCTTTTCGATCTCTTCTGCCGCGGAATTGGCAACACCGGCATGCGGCAAAAGCTTCACGACTATGCCCTGCTTCTCCAATTTGTTGATCGTCTGCCGACACGCCACAAAATCCAGATTGGGGTATTTTGCTTTCATCACTGCAATCCGTTTCCCAAAAGGGGATACATCGGATCGCAGCAAATCCAGACCGTCACCATTGGCAATAATTTCCACACTGGCATGCCGATTCCCCCGCTTGTACGATTCCAGCAGCTCTTCGGTCTCGTCCAGCGCCGTTTTGAGCCTGACCGGGTTGGCATTGCTGACATGCACAACAAGACTTCCTGACTTTTCGACGGCACTACTGGTTTGTACCATCTCGAGCAGGTGCGCAAGCTTGGGATCCGCCATCGATTGCGTCCCGGAGAACATGAAATAGCCCCCCCCCCAGCCCAGCAACATCATCAGCATGCAGGTTGCCAGGCCGGGCATGCTTTGCATGCAGGAGAGGCGCCAGCTGTTCCGCTTTTTGACCGGGGCCGCTTTATGCACTGGCGGCGGCGACTGGTAGGCATGCATAACCACTTCCTTCATGCCGCGCAGTTCACACACGCGCACCTTCAACGCTTCGTCCTGGCCGATAACGCCGAATATTCTGTCAGCCTCACTCCGCACAAGCTCACCATCAACGAAAGAATTCAGCAACTCATCCGAAACGTTTTGACTGTTCATCGCATAACCCTCCTGAATGGATGAACCTGCGCCGATTGTTGCGGAGCAAATTCCTTCAGTAGTCCTTTTAACGATTGCCGTGCCCGGCATAAACGGCTCATAACGGTCCCGATCGGGATCGACAGAATGTTGGCAACTTCAATGTAGGGAAACCCTTCCAGATCGACGAGTGTCAGCACCTGACGCTGCCCCATCGGCAACCGGGCAATTGCGCCGCGCACGCCGGAAACGATCTGCGACTGGGAATGATCGTCTTCCGGGGTGATTTGGGTGGCACAACGGAAATCTTCCAGTTCATCAATATCCTCCATTTCCGTGTGCTGCCGAAAATGGTCGCGCCAACAGTTTGCCATGATGCTGAATGCCCAACTATTCAAGAGGTTGGGATCACGCAATTGGCGCGTATTTTTTAATGCCTTGAGTAATGTTTCCTGGACCAGGTCGTCCGCAATCGCCGCGTTATGGCTCCAGGAAAAGGCGACACGGTAGAGCTTTGGCCGGATTTTCTCCAATTGCCCACGGCAGACTTCCGCCTCCGTGTTGCAGAACAAGGAAAGAATTTTCATCTTCACGCCACACCGTAAAAAATTGATCGGGGTTAATTCGGTTCCTGTTTAAGACGGAACTGCAGGCACAAATATTCCATTTATTTTTGCAGTCTCCAGAAAAAAAGTTATTGGGAATAAATGCCCTTCTTCTGGCGTCTTCCTTTTGCAACATACTTGAATAACCCCGATCCGGCAATTCAAGGAACCTGCGAAACGATCAGGCGCCCGCGCATGGCGGGTTGCTATCCAACATCGAAGGAGCTGAAAAATTCACACAACCCCCGTGCCATTGACCAACAGCAACTTTCCCGGTAACGAATCCTCACGCCGTTCATCACATTCAGGAGGCAAGCGATGCTAAAAAATATTCGATCTATCTTCTGCGCCATTGGCTTTTTCATCATGTCGTCCACCGCGTTGGCAGCCGATGCAAGCTTCGCCGACTACAAATACGTCTTGCACATCAGCGATATGGACCCTTCCAAGCAGGGGCTGATACTGAACAACGCCGTTAATCTGCTGGAGGCCTACCCCCCCGGTGCAGTAGAGATCGAGATTGTGGCCTATGGACCCGGTTTGCGCCTGATGTTTGCCCAAAACGTCAATGCAAAGCGCGTCGATTCGCTGTCCCAAAGCGGCGTGAAATTCTCTGCCTGCGGCAACACGCTGAAAGCCATGACGACCCAGCTTGGCTATGAACCGAAGCTAAATCCTGTTGCCCAGGTGGTGCCCGGCGGCATCGTGCGCATCGGCGAGCTGGTCAAGCAGGGGTACATCTATGTCAAACCCTGACCCGCGCCGATCCCGATCATTTTTACGATTTTCGCGGGGGCGATCCCTGTCCGACTTACGCAACGATCATTTACCGAGGAGTAACGAAATGGGAGAAAAAAAATTATTCAAGCGCACACTGGTCGGCACAACTTTCACCGTGTGTCTGGCTGTCGCCGGCACGGCCAGCGCACTTGACTGGCTGATGCTGCAAGGTACCGAGCCCGATGGTGCATCGGCCCCCGTCAAAGTATGGGGATTCATTCAAGCCAACTACCAAAAAGACTACAGTACTGCCAACGCCGGAGGCGCGTATGTACCGGCCAAGCTGATCGGCCCCAATCTGAATGCGCAAAGCGGTTTCACTCTCGCCCATGCTCAGGTCGGTGTGCGCGGCACAGGGTTCCCGCTGGATGAGCATATAAATTATTTCATGCTGCTGGAGGCAGGGAATGCGGCCACCAACCGAAGCAGCAGTGGCTCCAACGGTGTCGTGGTGACCGATGCAAGCGCCACCCTTAACTACATCAAGGGAGCGCGTGTTCGGGTTGGCCTGTTCAAGTACCCGGGTTCGGAAGAGGGATTGCAGAGCCTCGTCAAAACGGACTATATCAATTTCACCGAGGGGGCCAATTTTCTTCTGCTGGAGCGATTCCCCAACGCGACTTACACCGCCAACGTCGGCCCTTTTACCCAGGCACAGCTTCAGAACGGCTCCAACATCAATGCCTTTACAGGGACGGTCGGCGGCTTTCGCGACACAGGGGTGCAGGTGTTCGACAGTTTTGATCTGGGCAAGGACTGGAACTTGTCCTATGCCGCGATGCTGGGCAATGGCAGCGGCATCGAGTTCGACAATGTCGATGGCCAATACGACCAGTATCTTTATATATCCGCCGAGAAGAACCTCGCCAGCACGGGCCCGGCAAATGGACTGAAGTTTTTCGCCTGGAATCAGTCCGGACAGCGACTGGCGGATGTCACGAATGATACTGTAGCCAATCGCAAACTCTACGACCGGAAACGTTCCGGTCTGGGCGTGAAATACATGGCCAAACCTTACCGCGCGACTTTCGAGTACATCACAGCCGACGGCATGATCTTTGAAGGCCCGGACAAGCCCAGCTATTATTTTGCGAACACTGCAAATCCCGCAGGCACCAACAACGGGGCCGATGCGAAAGCCAATGCATGGTATCTGGACGGAGGTTGGTACATTCCAGGCACAAAGTGGGAACTGGATGCCCGCTATGACATACTGGATGCGAACACGGGCCGTAATGACGAGCACAAGTTCAGCAAATGGACCCTGGGGACACAGTACAACATCAACCCGATGGCCAAAGTAACTGCCAACTATGAGATTCGCACCTACGATTGCACGGCATCCTCACCGCAATGCACCAACGCCGACGCCAATCTCAAGGGGGTGGGCAACAAGTTCAGTTTGCAAGTGACGGCAGCTTTTTAAGAATGCCCCGAGTAAGTCGTCATCTCCGCTTGTGGGGGATGACGAATCAGGGATGCCCCAAAAAAATCGCATGCGCTGTGATGCGACCTTGCTACAGCCCATCAGAATTTCTGATGGGCTTTTTTTCAGGGCGCCAGATCACGTCCTGCACGCTGATGGTCCCGCTACAAACGGAACCTGTTTTCAGGGCAACTCAACCCGCGCCGTCGTTCCGGCACGAAATATTCCTTCGGTTTTGAACGCCACATCGACCGGGTAAACCGATTCATCATTCATTTTGATTGGCTCCAGCCCCAGCGTTCTGATAATTCCGGCGTGACTTTTCCCGGCAACGCTTACGGTTACCGTCTGGCCGGTTTTTAAGTTGTCCATCTGGGGGGAGGTGAGATGCATGCGCGCGATCATCTCGCCCGATCTGGCCAGAGTCAGCAGCATCTGCGGCTGCAATCCGGAAACCACGCTGAGCCCGGGTTCGGCCTGGCGCAGCACGATGACAGCATCAAACGGCGCACGCACGGAAGCATCCTCCAGCGCTTTCTGGTTCTGCTGCAGGCGCGCGCGAGCTGCGGCAAGGGCGGATTGGCTTCTGACAAGCTTCAGTCTGGCCTGATCAAGTTCCGTGGTCGAAACAACAGTGCGATCATGCAACTCCATCACACGTCCCAGATCGCGCTTATCCTCTTCCGTCTCCGCATTCAAGCGGGTAATTTCCGATTGGCTCTCGGCCACTCTGGCCTGGTATGCCGTGCTATCCAATGACAGCAATACCTGTCCCTTTTTAACCCGGTCCCCGACTT
>JAVHSB010000175.1:0-12866 GCA_036171955.1 Sideroxydans sp. | reverse complement strand
GCCGGTTTTTATTTTTTCTACTACGCCTTCGTGGGGATGTTCGCACCCTACTGGAGCCTGTATCTGCATTCGTTGCAGTTCAACGCCATCGATATCGCGATCCTGATGTCGCTCCAGCCGGTGATGCGCACGCTTGCACCCAATATCTGGGGTTGGCTGGCCGACCATTCGGGGAAAAGGCGCGAAGTCGTGGTGCTGGCGGCAAGCTTGAGTGCGCTGTTTTATCTTGGGGTCTTTGCCACCACCAGTTTCTGGGGGCTGTTCGTCGTGCTGCTGCTGATGAATTTTTTCTGGAGCGCTTCGATGCCGCTGGTGGAGGCGACCACCCTGAGCTGGTTGGGCAGGAACACCGCCCATTACGGGCGCCTGCGTTCCTGGGGGTCGATCGGGTTTATCGTGGCGGTGGTGGGCCTGGGCTACGCCTTCGACCATGTCGCCATTGCCTGGTTGCTGTGGGCGGGACTGGTGTGCGAGGCGGGCATCCTGCTCTTTGCCCGCCAGATCCCGCCGACCGCGGTGCTTGCGCACCATACCGATCAACAGCCGATCCGGCAGATCGTCCTGCAGCCGCAGGTTCTGGCCCTGTTTGGCGGATGTTTCCTGATGGCGGTGGCGCACGGTCCGTATTACACCTTTTTTTCCATCTATCTGGTGGAGCACGGTTATGCCAAAAGCATGGTCGGCGGGCTGTGGGCGCTGGGCGTGATCTGCGAGATCGGCGTGTTCTTTCTGATGCCCGCGCTGGTGCGGCGCTTCGGTTTCATGCTCATCCTGCTCTTCAGTTTTGCAGCGGCGGTGCTGCGCTTCCTGCTCATCGGCTGGGCGGTGGATGTCCTGCTGTTGTTGCTGCTGGCGCAGGCGCTGCATGCGCTGACCTTTGGCGCGTATCACGCCGCATCGATCGGGCTGGTGCATGAATTTTTCCAGGGGCGTCATCAGTCGCGCGGCCAGGCCCTGTATGGCAGCCTCACCTACGGTGCGGGCGGTATTGTGGGCGGACTGGCGAGCGGCCCGCTCTGGCAATATTCGGGTGCGGCGACCTTGTACACATTCAGCTCGGTCATGGCGCTGCTCGGCCTGATGCTGATGGGATGGCTGCTGCACAGCCTGAATCAACCGGCGAAATGTTAGAATTCCCCGTCTCCCCATGACTGACAATTCCATGAATCAGGTTTTTCTGTACGACACCACGTTGCGTGACGGCACGCAGCGCGAAGACATTTCATTGTCCGTTGACGACAAGCTGGTCATCGCTAAGCGGCTGGCGGACTTCGGCTTCCACTACATCGAAGGCGGCTGGCCCGGCTCCAACCCAAAGGATGCGGAATTCTTTGCGCGTGCAGCAAAACTCGATCTGGGGCAAGCCAGGCTGGCCGCGTTCGGGCGCACCCGCCAGAAGAAATTGCAGTGCGAGCAGGACGGGAATTTGCAGGCCCTGCTGGAAGCGGCAACGCCGGTGGTGACGATGGTGGGCAAAAGCTCGGATTACCACGTCAAGGTGGTGCTGGCGGCCACGCTGGAGGAGAACCTCGCGATGATCCGCGACAGTGTTGCCTACATGAAATCGCAGGGACGCGAAGTGATGTTCGATGCCGAGCATTTCTTCGACGGTTTCCTGTCGAACAGGGATTACGCGCTGGCCACGCTGCGGGCTGCGGCGGAGGCGGGCGCGGACTGGCTCGTGCTGTGCGAGACCAACGGCGGCAAGTTGCCGTGGGAAGTCGAGGAGATCGTGCGCGAAGTGAAGCGCCACATCACCACCCCGCTCGGCGTGCATTGCCACAACGACAGCGGTTGCGGCGTTGCCAATTCGCTGGCTGCGGTGCGCGGCGGCTGCGACCAGGTGCAGGGGACGATTAACGGCTATGGTGAACGCGTCGGCAACGCCAACCTGACCACCGTGATTCCCAACCTGCAACTGAAGATGGGGCGGCAGGCGGTGAAGCCGGAGCAGCTGCGCGAGCTGACGGCATTGGCGCATTTCGTGGCGGAGATGGTCAACCTCAAGCATTACAACCACGCCCCCTACATTGGGCACAGCGCCTTTGCGCACAAGGGCGGCATCCATGTGGCGGCCATGCTCAAGGCGGCCGACACCTACCAGCACATCGACCCGGCGCTGGTCGGCAACGAGATGCGCTCGGTGGTCTCGGAATTGTCAGGGCGCGGCAACATCCAGTTCATGGCACAGGCGCTCGGCATCACGCTCGACAACGAGGACGCGCAGCGCGTGCTCAACCACATCAAGCATCTGGAACACGAGGGTTTCACGTTCGAGGCGGCGGAGGCGAGCATGGAACTGATGTTGCACCGCTTGCGCCCCGGCTACAAACAACCCTTCGAGCTGATCGATTATGTGGTCATCACCGAACGCCGGCAGAGCCGCGGTCTCTTGTCGGAAGCGACTGCCAAGGTCAGGGTGGGCGATGAAGTGAAATTCATGGCAGCCGAGGGCAATGGGCCGGTCAACGCGCTCTCGACGGCCCTGCGCAGCGCACTGGCGGCGGCCTACCCTGTGCTGAAGACCGTGCGCCTGATCGATTACAAAGTGCGCATTCTGGACAGCGGCAATGGCACTTCGGCTCTGGTGCGCGTGCTCATCACCTTCCAGGGCGGCGGCCATGTCTGGACCACGGTTGGTGCCAGCAGCAACATCATCGACGCCAGCTGGCATGCACTTTCCGAAAGCCTGGAATATGCCCTGGTGAAATTGGCCGATACCACCGCATCGGCCGATTGAACGGTGTTCCGCGCGCGATGTGCTGTGGCATAATCGCCAGCCCCGAAAAGGAAGCAAAATGAATCCGCAAACGCTATACGACAAACTCTGGAACAGCCATCTGGTGCGCACCGAACCGGACGGGACGGCGCTGATCTACATCGATCGCCATCTGGTGCATGAAGTGACCAGCCCGCAAGCCTTCGAAGGCATGCGCCTGGCGCACCGCAAACCGTGGCGCACCGGCACCATGCTGGCGGTGCCCGACCACAATGTGCCGACCACCAAACGCAGCGGCGGCATCACTGATCCCATCTCGCGCCTGCAAGTCGAGACGCTGGATGCGAATTGCACGGAGCTTGGCATTACCGAGTTCAAGATGAACGACATCCGCCAAGGCGTGGTGCATGTGATCGGCCCGGAACAGGGCGCGACCTTGCCCGGCATGACCGTGGTGTGCGGCGACTCTCACACCAGCACGCACGGCGCGTTCGCGGCATTGGCGCACGGCATCGGGACATCCGAGGTCGAGCATGTGATGGCGACACAATGCCTGGTCGCCAAAAAATCCAAAGCCATGCTGATCAAGGTTGAAGGCAAGCTGGGGCATGGGGTGACGGCAAAAGACATCGCACTGGCGCTCATCGGCCGGATCGGCACGGCGGGCGGCACCGGCTACGCCATCGAGTTCGCCGGCGGCGCCATCCGCGCACTGAGCATGGAAGGCCGCATGACCCTGTGCAACATGGCGATCGAGGCGGGCGCGCGCGCCGGCATGGTGGCCTGCGACGACACCACGATCGCGTATGTGAAAGGACGTCCGTTCGCGCCGCAGGGCGAGAACTGGGACAAGGCTGTGGCCTACTGGAAGACCTTGCACAGCGACGAGGGGGCGAAGTTCGATGCGCTGGTCGAGCTGGATGCAGGTGCTATCCGCCCGCAGGTGACCTGGGGCACCTCGCCGGAAATGGTGTTGCCGGTGGATGGCAATGTGCCCGACCCCGCCGCCATCGGCGATGCGGTGAAACGCAGTGACACCGAACGCGCCTTGCAGTACATGGGGCTGAAGGCCAACACGCCGCTCACCGAGATCAAGATCGACAAAGTGTTCATCGGCTCCTGCACCAACGGCCGCATCGAAGATTTGCGCGCTGCCGCCGCCGTCGCGAAGGGCGGCAAGGTTGCGCCGAACGTGAAGCTGGCGCTGGTGGTGCCGGGCTCCGGTCTGGTCAAGGCGCAAGCCGAGCAGGAAGGACTGGACAAGATATTCATCGCGGCAGGATTCGAATGGCGCGATCCGGGCTGTTCGATGTGTCTGGCGATGAACGATGACCGATTGGCTCCGGGCGAGCGCTGCGCTTCGACATCGAACCGCAACTTCGAAGGACGACAAGGGCAGGGCGGCCGTACCCATCTGGTGAGCCCAGCCATGGCCGCCGCCGCCGCAATCACCGGTCACTTTGTGGACGTCGGCAAGTTATGAAACGTGCGCTCTGGATCATGCTCCTGTGCGGTCTGGCTGCATGCAACACGTACAAGGCGGCAGAGGGGAATAGTTCGGGAACAAGCCTGGCTGACGGGGTCAAACAGGACGCGGCAGCCGCAGGCAAGGCCATCGAGCACGCTGCCACCGAAGTCGGGGACGCAATCAACAAGTCGCTCAAATGAACAGGTAATTACGGGATATCGACGATGCAAAAATTTGAAACCCTCACCGGTCTGGTGGCGTCGTTGGACAGAGCCAACGTGGATACCGATGCCATCATCCCCAAGCAGTTCCTCAAATCGATCAAGCGTTCCGGTTTTGGTCCCTATCTGTTCGATGAATGGCGTTACCTCGACCATGGCGAGCCTGGCATGGATTGCAGCAGGCGTCCGCTGAATCCGGATTTCGTGCTGAACCAGCCGCGCTATCGCGGCGCGCAGATCCTGCTCGCGCGCGAGAACTTCGGCTGCGGCTCTTCGCGCGAGCATGCGCCGTGGGCGCTGGCCGATTACGGTTTCCGCGTCATCATCGCGCCGAGTTTTGCCGACATCTTCTTCAACAACTGTTTCAAGAACGGACTGTTGCCGATCAAGTTGGATGCAAAGATCGTGGATACGCTGTTCGCGACTGTGGACGCCAATGCCGGCTATGAGTTGAAGGTGGATCTGGAGCGGCAGACCCTTGTTGCGCCGGATGGCGCGGTGTATCCGTTCGAGGTCGATGCCTTCCGCAAGCACTGCCTGCTGCATGGCTTGGACGACATCGGGCTGACCCTGCAACACAAGTCGGACATCGCGGCGTTTGAGGGGAAGCATCGCGCGGCGCAGCCGTGGCTGTTTGCGTGAACGCTGTGCGGTGTCGCGGATGAGCGCCATTGCGCCCCGCACGGATTTCTGAATTTTTTACTTTTAAGGATGAGAGCCCAATGAAAATCGCAGTATTGCCGGGTGATGGCATCGGACCGGAGATCGTCGCGCAAGCGGTGAAGGTGCTGGAGGCGTTGCGCAGCGACGGCTTGCAGGTCGAAACGGAATTCGCGCATATCGGCGGCGCAGCTTATGACGCTGCGGGCGATCCCTTCCCGCCGGCTACGGAAAAGCTGTCCAAGGAATCCGATGCGGTATTGCTCGGCGCGGTGGGCGGCTACCAATACGACACCCTGCCGCGTCCCATGCGTCCAGAGCAAGGCCTGTTGCGCATCCGCAAAGGCTTGGGCCTGTTCGCCAACCTGCGTCCGGCGATGGTTTATCCGGAGCTGGTGAACGCATCCACGCTGCGTGCCGAAATCGTGTCCGGTCTGGATATCATGATTTTGCGCGAACTGACCGGCGATGTTTACTTTGGCCAGCCGCGCGGCATCCGCACCCTGGAAAATGGCGAGCGTCAGGGCTTCGATACCATGCATTACAGCGAATCCGAAATCCGTCGCGTGGCGCATGTCGGGTACAAGATCGCGATGAAGCGCGGCAAAAAACTGTGCTCGGTGGACAAGGCCAACGTGCTCGACACCAGCATGTTCTGGCGCGAGATCGTGTGCGAAGTGGCCAGGGAATACCCGCAGGTCGAGACATCGCATATGTATGTCGATAACGCCGCCATGCAACTGGTGCGCGCGCCCAAGCAGTTTGATGTGATCCTGACGGGCAACCTGTTCGGCGACATCCTGTCGGACGAGGCGTCGATGCTTACCGGCTCCATCGGCATGTTGCCGTCGGCCTCTCTGGATGCAAACAACAAGGGCTTGTACGAACCGTGCCACGGTTCCGCCCCGGACATCGCGGGCAAGGATATCGCCAATCCGCTGGCGACCATCCTGTCGGTGGCGATGATGATGCAATATACCTTCGCTCGTGCGGATGTCGCGCAACGCATCGAGGGAGCAGTGCGCAAGGTATTGCAGCAAGGTCTGCGCACGGGCGACATCCATGAGCCGGGCATGCAGAAAGTCGGCTGCGCGGCGATGGGTGATGCGGTGGTGAAAGCATTGTAAGTTGACGCGGGGGAGGAGAGGGATGGGCAAGCGGCATGGCGTAGATGCCAATCGCTGCAACATCGCCGGAAGCCTTCGCGAAATTGGGGATTAAGGGAATATGAAAGTCGGTCTGATCGGTTGGCGCGGTATGGTGGGTTCGGTGCTCATGCAACGCATGCGCGAAGAAAACGATTTCGATTTTTTCGATCCGGTATTCTTCACGACATCGAATGTCGGCGGCGAGTCGCCGGCCGAGGGTCGCGGGGCGCCACTCAGGGACGCGCGCGATCTGAACGAACTGAAGGCGATGGATGCCATCATCTCCTGCCAGGGCGGCGATTACACCACCGAAATTTTTCCCCAACTGCGTGCTGCCGGATGGCAAGGCTACTGGATCGATGCGGCATCCACCCTGCGCATGGAGAAGGATGCGGTCATCATTCTCGACCCGGTCAACCTCGACCTCATCCGGAAATCGCTGGCGAGCGGCGGCAAGAATTTCATCGGCGGGAACTGCACCAACAGCATCATGCTGATGGGCTTGGGCGGCCTGTTCCACGCCGGTCTGGTCGAATGGGTGTCATCCATGACCTATCAGGCGGCAAGCGGCGCGGGCGCGCAGAACATGCGCGAGCTGTTGCAACAAATGGGCGTCGCGCATGCGGCGGTGGCGGACATGCTTGCGGAAAAGGATGCGCCCATCCTCGAGATCGATCGGCGGCTGACTGCCGCCATGCGTTCCTCCGCCATGCCGACCGAACATTTCGGGGCGGTGCTGGCGGGCAGCCTGATTCCGTGGATCGACAAACAGCTCGACAACGGCCAGTCCAAGGAGGAGTGGAAGGGATGTGCCGAAGTCAACAAGATCCTCGGCACGGCGCAAGTCATTCCGATCGATGGTCTCTGCGTGCGCATCGGTGCGATGCGTTGCCACAGTCTGGCGTTGACCCTCAAGCTCAAGCGCGACTTGCCGCTCAACGAAATCGAGGCGCTGATCAAGGGTGCCAATCCCTGGGTCAGGTTTGTACCGAACCAGCGCGCACTGACGGTGCGCGATCTGAATCCGGTTGCGGTCGCCGGCAAGTTGGATGTCGCCGTCGGTCGAGTGCGCAAGATGGAGATGGGCGCGGAGTATGTCAGCGCTTTTGTGTGCGGCGATCAGTTGTTGTGGGGCGCCGCGGAACCGTTGCGCCGGATGTTGCGTATTTTGCTGGACAAGCAGCCGTGAAAATAGTGGTTGATTACCGCTATTTAGTGGCGGAATCTAGAGGGTGCATGAGCTTGCATCACTAACCCTCTGATGTTAGTCTGATTATTGTCAGGGAAAGAATAAGGGTGGCAGCGTGCTGAAAACAATCTTGAAAACATCGGGTCTGCTGGCCTGTCTGCTCGCCATGTGTGGCGTGGCCAATGCGACAGGCTTGGGTGGGATTGCGGTCACTTCCAATCTTGGGCAGCCGTTGCGGGCCGAGATTGAATTGGTCTCGGTGGACAAATCGGATCGTGCCAGTATCGCGGCAAAACTCGCCTCGGCCGAGGCATTCAAAACGGCCGGGCTCGACTATCCCTATGCCTTGCCCAAGCTCAAGTTCGATGTGGTCGATCGCGAGAGTCGGCCACGCATTCTCATCACGTCGCTGCAACCGGTCAACGAACCATTCGTGACCCTGCTGGTGGAAGTGGCATGGCCATCCGGCAAGTTGTTGCGCGAATACACTTTCCTGCTGGACCCGGTCGGATATAACGCCCCAGCGCAGACGCCGGAAGTCATCAGTCCGGTCGCCCCGCTCGCCGTTGCTGAACCCGTGACAGCTCCGGTCGAGCCGCCGATGACTGCACCGTTGCCCGCACCAGTGGAAATCCAGGCACCCTCCGAGGCGGTCCCCGCCGCAATGGAAACTGCTCCGGCAGCCTCGTCGCCGACGGCAACTGAAACCGTCGCCGCTAGTCCTGTTGAAAGTGAGCAGGCGGTGCCCGCCGAATCCGCGCCTGTGGCAGCAATGCCGGTGCAGGATGGATTGAGCAGAGAAGAATCCATCCCGCTTGAGGAGGCTGCGAACGAACCCATCAAAGTCGTGCGCGGGGATACATTGAGCAAAATCGCGCTTGCGAACAAACCGGACGATGTCAGCCTGGAACGCATGCTGCTTGCGCTTTACCGCGCCAACACACATGCGTTCGTTGCCAAAAACATGAACCGTCTGCAGGCGGGCAAGATACTCCGTCTGCCGGATGCGGCAGAACTCGATGCAGTCACCCAGCAAGAGGCCAAACAGGAATACCGCGCCCAAGTCAGGGATTGGAATGCCTATCGCCAGCAATTGGCGGCCGCTCGTGCGCAAACTGTCGCAGAGGGTGCCCAGCAATCCGCTTCCGGCAAAGTGACCGCGGCCGTTGCGGAAACCGCACCGACGGCAAAAGAACCGGCGAAGGAAGTACTGAAGCTTTCCAAGGGGCAAGCGCCGGGAGACCAGGCTGCCGGCGGCAAATCGGGCGGCAAGGAAGAGGATGCGATCGCGCGCGAGAAATCCCTGCGCGATGCGCAGGAGCGCACTGCGCTGCTCGAGAAAAATGTGAAAGACTTGCAGCGTCTGGCGAAACTCAAGCAACAGCAGGAGAAAGCACTTGCAGCGCCCGCGCCCGCTTCCGCGGCAGCTGCAGGCTCCGGTCAGGGTGTGGTGGCGGCAGTCAAACCGTCCGCAAAACCCGCTGTGCCTGCACCTGCACCCATAGCAGAGACGTCTTTCATCGATGATTTGCTGGGCGATCCCGTGCTGCTGGGAGGGGGCGTGGCCGTATTGTTGTTGCTGGGCGCGGGTGGATTCTGGTTGTCGCGCCGCCGTACGATCAAGCCAGCCAAAACCGCATTGGCAGAAGATGCGGGGAGTGCGACCGGACGCATTACGACACCGGTGGCGCCCTCGCCCGAAACCGGGGACTTCACACAAGCCGCCGATACGGAAATCGCCGAGGAAAAATCGGCCGAGGAAGTCGATCCGATCGCCGAAGCTGATCTGTTCCTGTCCTTCGGCCGGGATGCCCAGGCCGAGGAGGTGTTGAAGGATGCCTTGAATACCAAGCCGGGCGATGTGCCAGTCACCCTCAAGTTGCTGTCCATCTATGCCAATCGCAAGGATGCGAACGCATTTCTGACCTACGCCCGCCGCGTTCAGGAGAGCGGCGATGAGGCGACCTGGAAGGAAGTCGCCGCAATGGGGCACGAGCTCGAACCGAACAATCCCTTGTATGGCGGAACGGGTGAAGCGGCAGCGGCAGTCGCTCCTGCAAACGAATCAGTGCCGGAATCGGCTGTGGATTTCGATCTGGGCTTCGGCGATCAGTCCGGCAATGCCGCTCTGATCGGACACCAGATCAAGTTTGAGACGCCTACCCAGGAATCAACAACCATCCTGACTGCCGATGAGATGCGCGCAGCACAGGAAACGCCGATGGATTTCGATGTGACCGGGACGCGCCCGCCTGTTTCGGGCACGACCGCGGAGTCCGCGGCAGCAGCGGATGATTTGATTTTCGACGTGACTTCGCTCGGACGGAATGCAGCTGCCGGTGAAGCCAAAACTGCTGAGGCGTCCGCATCCGCCCCGA
This sequence comes from Sideroxydans sp., assembly GCA_036171955.1. Classification (GTDB taxonomy): domain Bacteria; phylum Pseudomonadota; class Gammaproteobacteria; order Burkholderiales; family Gallionellaceae; genus Sideroxyarcus. The sequence goes on along the minus strand of JAVHSB010000175.1, from coordinate 3,083 downwards.
AACTGGATGACCTGATTTTTGACATTACTTCGACTCACCCGAGTCTCGCTGCCGCTGGCAGTGGAAGTGCGAATGCCGCAGCCACGACCAGTGCGGATGACCTCGTTTTCGATGTGACTGCGACCAGTCCGGGCATGTCGGCGCAGGATACCCAGGTGATAGACAAGGGTGAAGAGCCGCTGGCATTTACGCTGGATATTCCGGAGCAATTCAAGGCATCTGCTCCGTCCAAGGCGGAAGCGCCGCTGGACATAGGCCTGGGCGACATCAGTCTGAATCTGGGTGAAACTGCCGGTGCAGCGAAAGCCGCCACCGAAGGTGGCAGGGATGAGCGCTGGCAGGAAGTGGCCACCAAGCTCGACCTCGCGAAAGCGTATCAGGAAATGGGTGATGCGGCCGGGGCACGCGAGATCCTGGACGAGGTTGTGCGCGACGGCGATGAGCAACAGCGCGCAAGCGCGCAGGCCATGCTGGCACAGCTCTGAAGCATGAGGCCAAACGCAACGGCAGCCGCCCGGCTGCCGTTTTGTTTTGAGTAAGCACACGATGCCGCATCCGGCCGTACAAATTCTCTTGTGGGTGGCGCTCTCATTTCTGGCGCAAAGCTTGTCGCCCGTGCTTCTCTCGTTTTTTTGTCTGCTGTTGCTGGCTGTGGTGTTGCGTTTATCCGCACAACAATTGTTGAAGCTGCTCAAGCGCACCCGCTGGATACTGTTTTCGCTGTTGTTGATCTATGCATATTCGACGCCGGGCACGGCGCTGATCGCGGCATGGGGCGTGTATGCGCCGACGCTGGAAGGTTTGCGGGAAGGCGCATTACAGTTGGGTCGCCTGCTGGCTGTGTTGTCCGGGCTGGCAATCATCCTGTCGCTGCTTGACCGGGAACAATTCATCAGCGGCATCTATGTGCTGGCCTATCCCCTGCGCTGGGTCGGCATCGCGCGCGAACGCGCCGCTGTGCGCCTGGCCCTGACCCTGCAATATGCAGAGCCGGTCATGGCAGACACCGCGGCGGATTGGCGCGGCACGATACGGCGTGGCCTTGCACAGCCGGCAGCAACTTCAGGCTTCATCGAAGTGCGGCAGCCGGCCTGGCGCAGCATCGATGCGCTGTGCCTGTTGTTCAGCCTGACACTTTTTTGGCTGGGGCTGCAATGAGGATCGCGCTGGGTGTGGAATATGACGGCAGTGCCTACAACGGCTGGCAAAGTCAGCCCGATGTGCCGAACGTGCAGGATGCGCTGGCTGCCGCCCTGTCGCAAATTGCCGGCGAAACCGTCGCGGTCCAAGCGGCCGGCCGAACCGATACCGGCGTGCACGCGCTGGAACAGGTCGTGCACTTAGACACTCGTGCTGTGCGCCCGCTTGATGCCTGGGTGCGCGGGACGAACGCCTTGTTGCCCAAAGATGTCGCCGTGCTGTGGGGTCATCCGGTGGCGGACGAGTTTCACGCGCGCTTCTCGGCCCAGGCCCGCAGCTATCAGTACGTGCTGGTCAACCGACCGCAGCGCTGCGGCCTGCATCACGGCAAAGTGGGCTGGTTCCATGCACCGCTGGATCTGGGCGCGATGCGCACGGCCGCGCAGTTTCTGCTGGGGGAGCACGATTTCAGCGCGTTCCGTGCGGCACAATGCCAGGCCCGATCTCCGGTCAAACATCTGAGCCGGCTCGAGATTAGACAGCAGGGCGACACCTTCTTCTTCGAGCTGACAGCAAACGCATTCCTGCATCACATGGTGCGCAACATCGTCGGCTGTCTGGTCTATGTTGGCAAGGGCAAGCATCCGCCGCAATGGCTGGGCAAAGTCCTGGCTGGGCGCGAGCGCAGTCAGGCTGCGCCGACATTTGCCCCGGATGGTTTGTATTTGCAACACATCCAGTACGCGCCGCACTGGGGTCTGCCGCAATTGCGCTTCGAATAACCGTTACAATGCGCACATGACCCGAATCAAGATCTGCGGCATCACACGCCAACAGGATGTCCAGGCCGTGGCCGCCAGCGGCGCGGATGCGCTGGGCCTGGTGTTTTATGCCGGGAGTCCGCGCCATGTCACTGTTTCCCAGGCGGCGCAGCTGGCGCGCGCGGTGTCGCCGTTCGTGACAGTAGTCGGGTTGTTCGTCAATCCGGCGGCAACCGAGGTGCAGGCAGCGCTGGAAGCCGTGCCGCTAGATGTGTTGCAGTTCCATGGCGAGGAGACGCCCGAGTTCTGCGCGCAGTTCGGCAGGCCTTATCTGAAGGCGATTCGGGTCAAGGCCGGGGTGAATTTGGTAGAATGCGCGGCCCGATATGCCGATGCGCAAGGCTTGTTGCTCGATGCGCATGTCGAAGGCGTCCACGGCGGTAGTGGTGCAACATTCGACTGGAAGTTGATCCCGCACGACCTCGCGCTGCCTCTGGTGCTGTCGGGCGGACTGCACGCCGGCAATGTGAGCGAGGCGATCAAACAGGTGCGCCCCTGCGCAGTCGATGTGTCGAGCGGCGTGGAGGCGGCAAAAGGAATCAAGGATGCGGCGAAGATCGCTGCATTCGTCAATGAGGTCAACACAACCGATGTACAACTATCCTGACGAACACGGCCATTTCGGCCCGTATGGCGGCATCTATGTCGCCGAGACACTGATGGGCGCACTCGAGGAATTGCGCGCCGCGTATGAGCGATACCGCGTCGATCCGGAATTCATCGCCGAGTTCGAGCGCGACCTGAAACATTACGTCGGTCGTCCCAGCCCGATTTATCACGCCGAACGCCTGTCCGCCCAACTGGGCGGGGCGCAGATCTATCTCAAGCGGGAAGACCTGAACCACACCGGTGCGCACAAGATCAACAACACCATCGGCCAGGCGCTGCTGGCAAAGCGCATGGGCAAGCGGCGCGTGATTGCCGAGACCGGCGCCGGCCAGCACGGCGTGGCGACTGCGACCGTTGCGGCGCGCTTCGGCATGGAGTGCGTGGTGTACATGGGGGCGGAGGACGTGCAGCGCCAGTCGCCGAATGTCTTTCGCATGAAACTGCTCGGCGCGACGGTGGTGCCGGTGCACAGCGGTTCGAAGACGCTCAAGGATGCGCTGAACGAGGCGATGC
>JAVHSB010000174.1:0-12911 GCA_036171955.1 Sideroxydans sp. | reverse complement strand
TGCATACGGTTGCAGAGCCTGGCAAACCATCAGCGGCCCCAGATACGAGCCCCCGATGCCAATATTCACCACATCGGTGATCGGCTTGCCGCTGTAACCGCGCCAGACTCCGTTGCGCACGCTGTTCACGAACAGCCGCATTTTCTCCAGCGTATGCCGGATGGCGGGCAACACATCCGCGTTCTGCACGCGGATCGGTGCATGCGCCGGATCCAGTGCGGCACGCAAAGCAGTATGCAGCACGGCGCGGTTCTCGGTGAAATTGATGCTCTCCCCGGCGAACATCCGGTCACGCCATTCTTCCACCTGCACCTGTCGCGCCAGTTGAAACAGGAGACGCAAGGCTTCGTCGTCGATCAGATTCTTGGAGTAGTCGAGCAGCAGATCGTCGAGCCGCAACGAATAACGGGTGAAACGCTGCGCATCCCCCGCGAACGCTGCCCGCAGCGAAAAGTCCCGAAGTGTCGAACGATGTTGCCGCAACGCCTGCCAGACTGGAGATTGGGTCAATTGGGACATGATAAAACCTATCTATTCCTGCACTGAAATTAACGCATCCGCTCCAGCACGATGCCCGCCAGCGGCGGCAATAAAACTTCGATCGACTGTTCCATGCCATTGCATTGCACGTCGCTGGTGTAAAGGCCGAAACCGTTGCCGCTGTTCGAGCCGCCGTAATAATGCGAATCGCTGTTGAATATCTCGCGATAGCCGCCTTTGCGCGGCACCCCGATGCGGTATCCGGCGCGCGGCACCGGCGTGAAATTCAGGGCGACGATCACTTCGGAACCGTCACGCGCGATGCGGCGATACACCAGCACCGACTGGTCGGCATTGTTGCAATCTATCCAGGCGAAACCCTCGTGGGAGAAATCGAGCTGGTGCAAGGCAGGAACATCCAGATACAGGTGATTGAGATCCCGCATCAGGGATTTCATGCCGCTATGGTTTTGGCGGTCCAACAGATACCAGTCCAGTTCGGCGCCCACATTCCATTCGCGTCCCTGGGCGAATTCGTTGCCCATGAAATTGAGTTTCTTGCCCGAGATCGTCATCTGATAAGTGTAGAGCAGACGCAGGTTGGCGAATTTCTGCCACGCATCGCCCGGCATCTTGTCGAGCAGGGATTTTTTTCCGTGCACCACTTCGTCATGCGAGAACGGCAGCACGAAGTTTTCGGTATAGGCATACAACTGGCCGAAAGTCAGCATGTTCTGGTGGTAGCGGCGATGCACCGGGTCGAGCTCGACATAGGACAGGGTATCGTTCATCCAGCCCATGTTCCACTTCATGGAAAATCCGAGCCCGCCCAGATAGGTCGGCCGCGACACCATCGGCCACGAGGTCGATTCCTCGGCCAGGGTCAGGCTGCCGGGGAAATGCTCATGGGTCATAACGTTCAGTTCGCGCAGGAACTCCACCGCCTCGATGTTCTCGCGCCCGCCGAATTTGTTCGGCAGCCACTCTCCCGCCTTGCGCGAGTAATCCAGGTACAGCATGGACGCCACGGCATCGACGCGCAGGCCGTCGATATGGAATTCATGCAGCCAGAAATGGGCATTGGCCAGCAGGAAATTGCGCACCTCATTGCGGCCGTAGTTGAAGATCAGCGTTCCCCAGTCCTGATGTTCTCCCAGGCGCGGATCCTCATGCTCATAAAGTGCGGTGCCGTCGAATCGGGCCAGCGCGAAGGCATCCTTCGGGAAGTGCGCCGGCACCCAGTCCAGGATCACGCCGACCCCGGCAACGTGACAGCTATCCACGAAATAGCGGAAGTCGTCCGGCGAACCGAAACGGCTGGTGACCGCGAAATATCCGGTCGTCTGATAGCCCCATGATTCATCCAGCGGATGCTCGCTGACCGGCATCAGTTCAATGTGCGTAAAGCCCATCTCCTGCACATACGGGATCAGTGCGTCCGCCAGTTCGCGGAAATTGTAGAAGCGCCCGTCCCAGTGCTTGCGCCAGGAACCGGCGTGCATTTCGTACACGTTCAAAGGCAGATGCTGCCACTCGCGCATCGCGCGCTGCTCCATCCATGCCTCGTCGCGCCAGATGTAAGTGCCCAAGGCGGTCACCCGCGTCGATGTTCCCGGGCGCAGTTCAAAACTGAAACCATAGGGATCCGACTTGGTCAGCAATTCGCCGCTGTGGCGGTTGCGGATTTCGAATTTGTAGAACTCGCCCACCCCGATATCCGGAATGAACAGCTCCCAAACGCCGCTTGCACCGAGCGAACGCATCGGACAGACGCGCCCATCCCAGCCATTGAAATCGCCCACCACACTCACGCGTTCTGCATTCGGTGCCCACACGGCGAAGCGCACACCCCACACGCCCTGCACTTCCATGTGGTGCGCACCCAGCATGCGATAGGATTGTTGCAACCTGCCTTGCGCGAACAAATGCAGATCGAAGTCGGAGATGCTGCTGCCAAAGGTGTAAGGATCATGCACCTGCAGCGAATGGCCGGAATAATCCAGCCGCAGCAGGCAGGGAACCGGCAATGTCTGCTTGCCGCTCCACATGAAAAGTCCCGCCGGATCGACACGCTGTAGCGGCAGCCACGAGTCACCGTCATGCACCTCTACCGTGCTGGCATAGGGCTGAAACACTCTCAAAACAAATTCGGATTTGACGCGATGCAATCCCAGATAAGCAAAGGGATCATGGTGACGTGCTTCTAATACGGCACGCTTGTTCTGGCTTTCAGTTGGCATATCTCGCTCCTGACCCGAAATATAGCCTTTTATCGCAGGCAGAACAACCTGAACCGATACGAACTGCAAATCAGACTGGGGATGGTGCGGAAGACAGGACTCGAACCTGCACACCTTGCGGCGCTGGAACCTAAATCCAGTGCGTCTACCAATTCCGCCACTTCCGCGTGGGAGGCGCGCATTATAGCGGCGCGATAGTCAGGCCGCTGCGATTTCCACCACGGTGCGGCCGCGCGACTGGCCGGCGATCATGGCCGGAAAGACTTGCGCCAGTTGGTCCATATCAACGCGATGAATCATGTCTTGCAGATGCAGCGGGCGCAGGTCGTTGGCCAGTCGCTGCCAGATCATCTTGCGCAGCGGCATCTTCGTCGCCGCCGAATCGACGCCCAGCAGCTTGACCCCGCGCAGGATGAATGGAAAAACCGTAGTGTTCAATTCGATGCCGCCGGCATTGCCGTAACTCGCGATGGCACCATCCTGCTGCATGCTGCGCGTGAGCCAGGCCAGAGTCTGCCCACCCACAGCATCGAGCGCTCCGGCCCACTGTGCTTTTTCCAGCGAACGCGTGCTGTTCAGGTCGAGCGTGTTGCGTTGCAGTATCTCGTGCGCGCCAAGCGCTTCCAGATAGGCGCTTTCCTGTTGCTTGCCGGTCAGCGCAACGACGTGATAGCCGCGCTGCGCCAGCATTTGAATGGCGAGGCTGGATACGCCGCCGGTCGCGCCGGTCACGACGACCTTGCCGCTTTCCGGTGTCAGTTCGTTCTGTTCCAGGCGGTGAATCGCAAGGGCTGCGGTGAATCCCGCCGTGCCCAGCGCCATCGACTCGAACAGCGACAAACCCTGCGGCAGTGCGACCACCCAGTCGGCCGGTACGCGCACGAATTCCGCAAAACCGCCATCGTGCGCCACGCCCATGTCATAGCCGGTGACCAGCACCGGATCGCCAGCCTTGAAGCGCGCATCAGACGAGCTTTCCACGATGCCCGCCGCATCCACCCCGCCCACGCAGGGGAAGCGCCGGATCACCTTGCCCGCGCCGGTGGCCGCCAGCGCGTCCTTGTAGTTAACGCCGGAATAATGCACGCGGATCACCACATCGCCCGGATCCAGATCATCCAGTGCAAGTTCGACCAACCGCCCCTGCGATCGGCCATCCTGCTCGAAGATGCGGTATGCGCGAAACGTTGCCATCACAAATCCAGCAGCACGATCCCGGGATTTTCCAGAAACTCCTTGATCGCCACGAGGAACTGCACCGCCTCGCGCCCGTCGATGATGCGGTGGTCGTAGGATAGTGCGAGATAGTTCATCGGGCGGATGACGACATGGCCGTTCTCCGCAACCGGACGTTCTTTGGTGGCATGGATGCCGAGGATGGCGCTCTGCGGCGGATTGATGATGGGAGTGGAAAGCAGCGAGCCGAACACCCCGCCATTGGTGATGGAAAACGTGCCGCCGGTCAATTCTTCCAGAGTGATCTTGCCGTCTTTGGCGCGCGCGGCAAAGTCGGCGATGCGTTTCTCAATGTCTGCGAGCGACATCCGGTCGGCATCGCGCAATATGGGCACCACCAGCCCGCGCTCGCTGCCGATCGCCATGCCGACATCAAAATAGCCGTGATAGATCACATCCGAACCGTCGATCGAGGCGTTCACCACCGGGAATTGCTTCAGGGCATACACCGCAGCCTTGACGAAAAAGGACGAGAAACCCAGTTTGACGCCGTGCTTCTTTTCGAACTTGTCCTTGTAACGGCTGCGCAGCTCCATCACCGGCTGCATGTTCACTTCGTTGAAGGTGGTGAGGATGGCGGCATTGGCCTGCGATTGCAGCAGACGTTCGGCGATACGCTGGCGGATGCGCGTCATCGGCACGCGCTGCTCGCTGCGCTCTCCGCTGGCGACTGGCGCCATCGGTGCTTGAGACTGAACAGCCGGCTTTTGTACCGCACTGCGCACATCTTCGCGCGTGACCAGACCATGCTTGCCGCTGCCCGCCACCTGACCCGGATCGATCTCCAGTTCATGCGCCAGCTTGCGTGCAGAAGGCGAAGCCTGCGCAGAGGAAGCGCTGGCGGCAGTCACGGGAATTTCCGGGGTGGCAACTTTCGCAGTGGCCGCAGCCGCTGGTGCGGGTGCGGCCTGTGCTGCCCGGGCGATGCCGGCCGTATCGATCTCGGCGATCACTTCGCCGCTGCCCACCGAAGCCCCGTCGTTCTTGATGATCCTGGCCAGTACGCCGCTTTTGATCGCGGGCAACTCGAGCACGACCTTGTCCGTTTCGATGTCGATCAGATTCTCGCCTTCGCTCACCGCATCGCCGGCTTTTTTATGCCAGGTCAGCAGCGTGGCTTCAGTGACCGACTCGGAAAGCTGGGGGACCTTGACTTCAATGATGCTCATGGCTTGCTCCTCGTTTGTTCTTGACGTCGAGATCGGGACGGAAAGCCGCCGCGACCACCGCTTTTTGCTGTTCCGCGTGCACGGCCAGATAACCGGCGGCGGGCGAAGCCGACGACGGACGCAAGGCATACTCCAGGCGCATACCCTGGCGCAGATGGCGCACCAGATAATGCTGGATGCGGTGCCACGCGCCCTGGTTGCCCGGCTCTTCCTGGCACCAGACCATTTCCGTCGCATTCGGATAAGCGGCGATCTGCGCCGCGAATTCCGTGTGCGGGAACGGGTACAACTGTTCCAGCCGGATGATCGCCATGTTGTCGATGGCGCGCTCCTGGCGCCCCTTGACCAGATCGTAATACACCTTGCCGCTGCAGGCGATGATGCGCCGGACCTTGCCGTTGTCGAGTGTTTCGACTTCGGGGATCACCGGCTGGAACAGGCCGTCGGTGAAGTCGCCCAGGGGCGAAGAGGCATCCTTGCTGCGCAGCAGGCTCTTGGGGGTGAACACGATCAGAGGTCTGCGGAAAGGCCGCACCATCTGCCGCCGCAACAGATGGAAGATCTGCGCCGCATTGGACGGGATGCAGACCTGAATGTTGTGATCGGCGCATAACTGCAAATAGCGCTCGATGCGTCCGGACGAGTGTTCCGGACCCTGCCCTTCGTAACCATGCGGCAACAGCATGGTCAGTCCGCACAGGCGTCCCCACTTGACCTCGCCGGAAGCGATGAACTGGTCGATGACGACCTGCGCTCCATTCGCAAAGTCGCCGAACTGGGCTTCCCAGATCGTCAGCGTGTCGGGTTCGGCGGTGGCATAGCCGTATTCGAATCCGAGCACCGCCTCTTCCGACAGGATGGAATCGATCACCACGAAATCCGCCTGCTTCTCCGCAATGTGCTGCAGCGGGACGTAATCATCCCGATCCCACTGCTCGCGCTTTTGATCGTGCCAGACCGCGTGCCGGTGGAAGAAAGTGCTGCGCCCGCAATCCTCGCCGGACAAACGAACGGGATAGCCTTCGGTCACCAAGCTGGCATAGGCCAAGTTCTCTGCCATCCCCCAATCGAGCGGCAATTCCCCTTTCCCCATGGCCGCGCGGTCATTGATGATCTTTTCGACGCGCGGATGCAATTGGAAATTCTGCGGCACTGCGGTCAGCCGGGCGGCCAGTTGCTGCAATCTTGCCAGGGGCACGCGGGTGTCTGCCGCCGTAGTCCATGGAATATCTCCGACGTAGCGCGACCAGTTCACCGCATATTCGAGTTTGAAATCGGTCAACACCTGCTGCACCGGATTTTGTCCTGCATCCATGGCCTCGCGGTAAGCCGCAACCTTGGCCTCCACCTCTTCAGCCTGCAGCACACCCTGCGCCACCAGGCGCTGTGCATAGAGCGCACGGGTGCCCGGATGCTGCCTGACCTTGCGGTACATCAATGGCTGCGTGACCATCGGCTCATCCTGTTCGTTGTGCCCCAGCTTGCGGAAGCACACCATGTCGATCACCACATCCTTGCGGTACTGCATGCGGTAGTCCAGCGCGATCTCGGTCACGCGCAGCACCGCTTCCGGATCATCGGCGTTCACATGGAAGATGGGCGCCTCGATCATCTTCGCCACATCGGTGCAATAGCGCGACGAGCGCGCATCGCGCGGGTCGGAAGTGGTGAAACCGATCTGGTTGTTTACCACGACATGCAGCGTGCCGCCGGTGCGATAACCGCGTGTCTGCGCCAAGTTCAGGGTTTCCTGATTCACCCCCTGCCCGGCGAACGCCGCATCGCCGTGGATCAGCACAGGCAGGACCTGCTTGCCCTTGAGGTCACCGCGGCGATGCTGGCGCGCGCGCACGGAACCTTCCACCACCGGGTTGACAATCTCCAGATGGGATGGATTAAAGGCCAGGGTGAGGTGCATCGGCCCGCCGGGCGTGTCGATGTCGGACGAGAATCCCTGGTGATACTTGACGTCACCCGAACCCAGATGCTCCTTGTGCACCCCTTCGAATTCCGCAAACAACTCGCTCGGCAATTTGCCCAGGGTATTGACCAGCACATTGAGGCGCCCGCGGTGCGCCATGCCGATCACGCTTTCCTTCACGCCCTGCGCCCCCGCACGCTGCAACAAATGGTCGAGCAAGGTGATCAGGGTCTCACCGCCCTCCAGCGAAAAACGTTTTTGCCCGACATATTTGGTATGCAGATAACGTTCCAGCCCTTCGGCCGCCGTCAGGCGTTCGAGCGCGCGTTTTTGCGTTGCGGCGGGATAAGTGATGATGCCGCCGGCACCCTCCAGCCTTGCCTGGATCCAGCGCTTCTGCGGCACGCTGCTGAGATACATGTATTCCGCGCCGATGGTGCTGCAATAGATGCGCCGCAGGCGTTGCAGGATTTCGCGCAGGGTCATGCGCGCACCGCCAACCAGCGAACCGGTATTGAACGTCCGCTCCATGTCCGCTTCGGTCAGGTCGTAGTAGGCCGGATTGAGTTCGACCACTTCGACCGGCGGAGTGCGTTTCAGCGGATCGAGATCGGCCACATGCAAACCGAGGAAACGATGGGCGTTGATCAGTTGCAGTACGGATGCCTGTTTGCGCATCACCTCTGCACTCGAGGTGGAAGCGGCGGCGGAGGAGACCACAGCTCGCTGCAAATGCAAAAATTGTTCGCGGATGCGGCTATGCGCAACCTCCGGGGCAGAATCTACCGCCTGCAAACCGTCGAACAGCGCGCGCCATTCCGGCGGCACGCTGGCGGCATCGCGCAGATAATCCTCGTACAAACTCTCGACAAAGGCATTGTTGCCGCCGGACAGCGAGGAAGAGTCCAGCATCGCCTGCAGATAGGTTTTGCCACTAGGCGCATTCATGCCGTAACCCCGCTCAAGTGCGTTTTTTCAAGGGCACAAAATCCCGGCGCGACTCGCCGCGATACAACTGGCGCGGGCGGCCGATCTTTTGTTCCGTATCGGAGATCATTTCATTCCATTGCGACACCCAGCCGATGGTGCGGGCAACGGCAAAAATAACCGTGAACATGTTGGTCGGAATGCCCAGCGCGCGCAGCACGATGCCGGAGTAGAAATCCACGTTCGGATAAAGCTTGCGCTCGATGAAATACGGGTCGGCGAGCGCGGTCTTTTCCAGCGTCATCGCCAACTGGAACAGCGGATCGTTTTCGAGGTGCTGCTCCTTCAGCACCTCGTAGCAGGTCTGCCGCATCACATTGGCGCGCGGATCCATGTTCTTGTACACGCGGTGGCCGAATCCCATCAGACGGTACTTCCTGTCCTTCACCCCCTGCACATATTCGGCCACGCGCGACACATCGCCGATCTCTTCCAGCATCTTCAGTGCGGCTTCGTTCGCTCCGCCATGTGCCGGCCCCCACAGCGCCGCGATGCCGGAAGCGATGCAGGCAAACGGGTTGGCTCCGCTCGAACCGGCCAGCCGCACCGTGGAGGTGGAGGCGTTCTGTTCATGGTCGGCGTGCAGGATGAGGATGCGTTCCAGGGCGCGCACCAGAACCGGGTTTGGCACATAGTCATCAGCCGGGGTCGCGAACATCATGTACAAAAGATTCTCGACGAAACTGAATTTGTTCTTGGGATAGATGAAAGGCTCGCCGATGAAGTATTTATGCGCCATCGCCGCAATGGTCGGCACTTTTGCCAGCAGGCGGCGCGCCGAAACCTCGCGATGTTTCGGATTGGTGATGTCGAGCGAGTCGTGATAGAAGGCCGAGAGCGCCCCCACCACCCCCACCATCACCGCCATCGGATGCGCATCGCGGCGGAAACCATTGAAGAAGCGCGCCAACTGGTCATGCACCATGGTGTGATGCGTGATGCTGGAAACGAATTCGGCTTTCTGCTCCGCATTGGGCAATTCCCCGTTCAGCAGCAGATAGCACACTTCGAGGAAATCGGATTGTTCCGCCAATTGCTCGATGGGATAACCGCGGTAGTAAAGCAGGCCGGCATCGCCATCGATAAAGGTGATTTTTGAGGTGCAACTGGAGGTTGAGAAAAACGCCGGGTCGTAGGTGAACACGCCCAGTTTCCCCAGCGCCCTGATGTCCAGCACATCGGGACCGAGGGTGCCGGAAAGGATAGGCAGTTCGATTGTGCGGCCATCATCCAGAGTCAGTGTTGCAACGCGCTTGCTTTCCATTTGTGTCCTCTACTCGATCAAACTTCCTGAATACTTGCCAATACACCGCGCTGCCGCAGATGTATCGGCTCCTTGGCGCCCGTAATCAAATCCCAGAATTCCGTGTCTGGCAAATCGAGCAATTCATCGAACGCCAGGCGCTGCTGTTCGTCCAGCGTTGAATAGTGCCGATCGATGAAACGGCCCAGCACGATATCCAGCTCCAGCAGTCCGCGCCGGCAGCGCCAGCGCACCCTTTGCAGAAAAACAGAATCGATGCCGGCGGCGGAAGTCGCATCCCCTTGCACATCCTCTGCGCCCGACTCGCTCATACCATCCTTTTGACCATCATGTCCTTGATCTTGCCGATCGCCTCGGTCGGATTCAGCTCCTTCGGGCAGACATCGACGCAATTCATGATGGTGTGGCAACGGAACAGCCGGTACGGATCCTCCAGATTATCCAGCCTTTCCGCCGTCGCCTGATCGCGGGTGTCGGCAAGGAAACGATAGGCCTGCAACAGGCCGGAGGGGCCGACGAATTTGTCCGGGTTCCACCAGAAAGAGGGGCAGGCTGTGGTGCAGCAACCGCACAGGATGCATTCGTACAAACCGTCCAGCTCCGCCCTGTCCACGGGCGACTGCAAACGCTCGGTTTCCGGGGGTGGGTCGTTGTTGATCAGATACGGCTTGATCGAGTGATACTGCTTGAAGAACTGGGTCATATCCACGATGAGGTCGCGGATCACCGGCAGCCCCGGCAGGGGGCGCAGTTCGATCGGCTGCTTGAGCGAGGACAATGCCGTAATGCAGGCCAGTCCGTTGCGTCCGTTGATGTTCATCGCATCCGAGCCGCACACCCCCTCGCGGCAGGATTTGCGGAAGCCGAGGCTGTCGTCCTGCTGCCGCAACAGCATCAGCGCATCCAGCAGCATGGCATCGCCCGCCTGCAGGTCGAGCTCGTAGTCCTGCATATAGGGTGCTGCGTCCGTTTCCGGGTTGTAGCGATAGATTTTGAATTTCATCGCCATCTCCTAGTACACCCGCGCCTTGAGCGGGAATGTCTCCACCGTCAGCGGTTTCAGCCGCACCGGTTTGTAATCGAGACGATGGCCATCGCTGTAATACAAGGAATGCTTGAGCCAGCTCTTGTCGTCGCGCTCGGGGAAATCGGCCCGCGCATGGGCGCCGCGACTTTCCTTGCGCGCTTCGGCGGCGGTCATCGTTGCCTGCGCCACCTCGATCAGGTTATCCAGCTCCAGCGCCTCGACGCGCGCGGTGTTGAAAACCTTGCTCTTATCCTTGATCCCGGTGTGCTTCACGCGCTCGGCCACTTCCCGGATCTTCGTCACGCCTTCGGCCAGCAAATCGGGGAAGCGAAACACGCCGCAATGGGTCTGCATCACATTGCGCATGGCGGCGCCCACCTCCGCCACGGCTTCTCCGTTCTTCTGGTTCTCCAGCCTGTCCAGGCGCGCCAGCGGCCTGTCGGTCGCATCTGCCGGCAGCGGTTTGGGGTTGGGATTGTGCTTGAGGTCTTCGATGATCTGGCGCGCGGCGGAACGTCCGAACACGATCAGATCGAGCAGCGAATTGCAGCCGAGGCGGTTCGCGCCATGCACCGACACGCAGGCGCATTCGCCGACCGCATACATCCCCTGCACCACGTCTTCCGGCGCAGTACCGTGCGGCGCAACGACCTGGCCATGATAGTTGGTCGGAATGCCGCCCATCATGTAGTGCGCGGTCGGCACCACCGGAATCGGCGCCTTGGCCGGATCGACATGGGCGAACTTGAGAGCGATATCGCGTATCCCCGGCAGGCGGTGGCGGATCACCGCGTCCCCCAGGTGATCCAGCTTGAGCAGGATGTGGTCAGCGTTGGGGCCGCAGCCGCGCCCTTCCTTGATCTCGGTCGCCATGGCGCGCGACACCACGTCGCGGCTGGCCAGATCCTTTGCGGACGGAGCATAGCGCGGCATGAACCGTTCGCCGTCCTTGTTCACCAGATAACCGCCCTCCCCGCGCACGCCCTCGGTGATCAGCACACCCGCGCCGTACACGCCGGTCGGATGGAACTGGTAGAACTCCATGTCTTCCAGCGGGATGCCCGCGCGCGCCGCCATGCCGAGGCCGTCGCCGGTATTGATGTAAGCGTTGGTGCTCGCCGCAAAGATGCGCCCGGCGCCGCCGGTGGCGAACAGGGTGGCACGAGCCTGCAACACCATCACTTCGGAAGTCTCGATCTCCATCGCCACCACACCCAGCACATCGCCGTCCGCATCGCGGATCAGATCGAGCGCCATCCATTCGACGAAGAAATTGGTGTTGACCTTGACGTTCTGCTGGTACAGCGTGTGCAGCAAGGCATGGCCGGTGCGGTCGGCCGCGGCACAGGCGCGCGGCACCGGGGTCTTGCCGTAATCCTGCATGTGGCCGCCGAACGGACGCTGGTAGATCTTGCCGGAATCCAGGCGATCGAACGGCATGCCGAAATGCTCCAGCTCGTACACCACTTCCGGCGCGGCGCGGCACATGTATTCGATGGCGTCCTGGTCGCCCAGATAGTCCGAGCCCTTCACCGTGTCGTACATGTGCCAGTGCCAGTTGTCCTCGTTGACGTTGCCCAGCGATGCGGCAATCCCCCCCTGCGCCGCGACCGTATGCGAGCGGGTCGGAAAGACCTTGGACAAAACCGCGACTTTCAGCCCGGCTTCGGACAGGGTCAGTGCCGCGCGCATGCCGGCGCCGCCGGCGCCGATCACCACCACATCAAAGGTTCTTTTGCTGACTGACATTTAGAGTCCCCACAAGATTTGTACCGACCAGATCGTATAAAGCAGCAGCGCGATGACCACCAGGGTGTGGATCACGAGCCGGATCCCCGCCGGTTTCACATAGTCCATCACGATGTCGCGCACCCCGATCCACGCGTGATAAAACACACTCAACAAAAACAGCAGGGAGAAGCTGCGCATGACATTGCCGGAGAACAATTCGATCCAGGTGTCATAGCCAAATCCCGGCAGTCGCAGCAACTGAACCGCCAGGAACAAAATAAACAGCGCCATCACGACCGCGGTCACACGCTGTATTAGCCAGTCGCGCAAACCAAAATGCGCGCCGGTGACGATACGATTCACCATAGTCCGACTCCCACCAGAACAGTCAAAAGCAAACTCACGGCCAGCACCCACATGCCGCTGGCGCGTGCCCCCGCCAGTCCGTGCACAAGATGCAAGTCAATGGCCAGATAGCGCAACCCGGCACAGAAATGATGCAGCAGCGCCCACACCATGCCGAGCGCAAAAATCCGGCTCAGGGGATGTGCGAAATATTCGGTCAGCGAGGTGTAGGTTTCGATCGAGCGCAGGCTCTGATCGAAGGCGGCCAGCAGAAGCGGCAGTGCCAGAAACAGCAACGCGCCAGAGGCGCGATGCAGGATGGAAACGAAACCCGGAAGCGGCAGTTTGATTCTGAACAGGTCGAGATGCTTGGGACGCGGTTTGTTCATCGTTAATATCTCCGGTCAGAATCGAGTGGCCCAATCCTACACCCGCGCATGGCGAGTGAAAAGCGAAAGCCTATTCCAATATGAAATGAGTCTGAAGGCGGTTCGTATTTCCAACGAGAAAT
>JAVHSB010000173.1:0-2646 GCA_036171955.1 Sideroxydans sp. | reverse complement strand
CCGGCATCGTCGTGGTGTTGCCCCAGCCATGCTTCTGCCTGCTCGATCTGCGCGACCACACTGCCTTCGAGACAATCGCCATACAACTCGACCAGCTCGCTGTTCCATTCGGCGTTCAGACTCTCGGTCAGCATCTGCCGTGCCAGCGCGCATTCACCCGCGCGCATGAAAATGCGCACGGCTGCCGCGGTGATTGCCGCGCCGCGCCGCAATTCGGGCGGCATCTGTTTCCACAGACCGCGCAGCGCATGGCCGTCCCCTGCGCCTGCGCGCAGCTTTTCCAGCCAGGCATGCTCGCGCATCCGTTGCGCCATGACGCGGTGGATGGCGTTGCGTTTTTCCAGTTGCCCCGCCAGTTCCAGCACGGCATCCCAGTTGTGCGCCTGTTGCTGCGCCTTCAGCTCCAGCGTCATCGCGCCGACATGCTTGCGCACTCCGCTGTCTTCGAGCGTCCGCAACGCGGCCAGTGCAGATTGGGGCTGGTGCCGTTCCAGTTCGAATTCGGCCTGCGCCAGCAGACGCATGGTGTCCGCTCCGGGCGAGTTGCCGCTGGCCTGCGCCAGATAGGCGTCGCGCTGCTCGAAATGCCGCAGCGCATGGGCGGCACGCGCCGCCAGCACGGTGTTGAGCGCCGGCTGCTCCCCCAGCGCGATGGCGCGGCGGGCGGACTGCTCCGCCAGCGCGTAGCGCCCTTCGAAATAGGCGGTGAGGGCGGCCAGCATGGCGGCACGCCCCTTTTTCTGTGCGCGCCCGGCACGGAAGCGGCGCACATAAGCCGGCAGTTGCAGCACATGCAGCAGACTGCGCAGCAACAGATAGCCGAGCACGAATCCCGCAAGCGCAAGGAGAATGAACAGGTTGAATGAAATCTCGGCGCGGTAGGGCGGATACGCCAGCAAGACATAGCCGGGATGCGCGGCCGCGATGGCCACCGCGACGGCTGCCGCAAAAAGCAACAGCAACCAGACCAGGGATTTCATCGCGCGGTCCGTTCCTGCGCCGCGCGCACATTGCGTACCGCTTCGAGCGTGAGGCCTATGTCCGGCAACTCAACGGCGATCTCCGCCGCCGCCAGTTTGCGCAACAGCAGTTGCGCTTCGCGCGTCTCTTTGGCGTCGGCAGCGAAATAGCGCCCGACCCAGCCCTGCACAGTCTTCAGCTCGCGGCGGAAACCCGCCTCCTCATGCGACAGCAGCGACAGGCGTGCGGACAGCAGCACCAGCTTGAGATTCTCGCGCACGAAGAACGATTGCGAAGGCGACAGCAGCGGCATTTCTTCCTGCTGCGTGTTTTCGATGCGGATCAACTGGCGCAGCTCATCCCACATTTCATGCCGGAAACGCTGCCATGCATTGCCCGCTGACGCGGCCGCATCTTGGCCGGGCTGGCGCGCACCCGGCTGGTTATCCTGCGCCAGCGGCAATTGTTCCGCCACCGCGATCAACTGGTCGAGTTGCCGGTCCAGGGCGCGCGTATCGACTTCGGGCAGGGCGCGCAGACGTTCGATATCGCGCTCGATGCGGCGGCGCAATTCGACTGCACCTGCACGTTCCGAGCGTTGGAGACGGCTGGCGGCGTTCTGCAATGCGATCAGGGCCGCCTTCACGTTGCCCGACAACTGCAATTGCTGTTCGGCGATGAGCAGCACCTGCTCCACATCCGCCAGCAGGGTCTGCTCGCGGTTGCCGGAAATCTCCTGGTACAGCGTCTCCAGTGCGGCGCGCTGCGTCTGGGTCTCGGCCGCGCGGCTTTCCAGCAGACTCAACTTGCCGCCCAATTCGCGCGTCAATTCCTGGTTCTGCGCGGCCAGCGCCTGGTTCGCCTTGTTCTCGCCTTCCACTGTGGCCAGCCGCTGCGCCACCAGTTCCTGCAACTGGTTGAGCCGGGTGTGCGCATCCAGCCATTGCCAGACGAAGAGCGCGGCCAGTAGCGCCAACAGCAGATGCGTCAGCGACAGGTGTGCCCGCCAGCTCTGGTGCGGCGCCTGGGGCGCGACGGGTGTGATTTCATCGCTCATGGTTGACTCTCTCTCCGGATTGCGCGGCCCATGCTACCAAACCGTCGCACATCCCGTCATCTCCGCCGGCGGTGGCCAGCACCCTGTGCCAACCCAGTGTACGGGCCGCCTCGGCGATGCGCGGGTGTGGCACAAACAGCGGGACCGTGTTTCTTATTGCGGCGTGGGCGCCCGCGAGCGCGGCATCGAGACCCTCAAGCGCCTCGCTGCTGGTCAGCGTGATGGCGTCCGGACTCGCCGCGTGCAGCGCAGCCATATCCGGCACCACCGTGCTGCGCCGGTAGCAGGCGACATATTGAACTTCGGCGCCACGCGCCTTGAGCGTGTCGCCCAGCAACTCGCGTCCCGCATCTCCGCGCAGGATGGCGATGCGCTCCCCCGCGACGTTTTGCAATGCGGGCAGTGCAAGCAAGGATTCGCTATCCGCGCGTCCCTCCGGCGCGATAACCTGCGCCACGCCCAGTTCACGCAACGCGCGCGCGCTGCCCTGGCCGACAGCGGCGACCCGCACCCCTTGCGGCACGGCACGCAAGGCCTGCATGCCATAGTGCACCGCATTCGGACTGATGAAGATGAGCAATTGAAAATGTGCTGCCTGCGACACGAACGCGCGCAATGCGGAAGGGTCG
>JAVHSB010000172.1:0-13023 GCA_036171955.1 Sideroxydans sp. | reverse complement strand
TAACCCACGGCGGAAGGCATACGACCCAGCAGCGCGGACACTTCGGTACCGGCCAGAGTGTAGCGGTAGATGTTGTCAACGAAGAACAGGATGTCGCGGCCTTCATCGCGGAATTTCTCGGCCATGGTCAGGCCCGACAGTGCCACGCGCAGACGGTTGCCGGGCGGCTCGTTCATCTGGCCAAACACCATCGCCACTTTGGACTTGGTGAAGTCTTCCTTGTCGATGACGCCTGCATCGGTCATTTCATGGTAGAAGTCGTTGCCTTCACGCGTGCGCTCGCCCACACCCGCAAACACGGACAGGCCGGAGTGCTGCTTCGCGATGTTGTTGATGAGTTCCAGCATGTTCACGGTCTTGCCCACGCCGGCACCGCCGAACAGGCCCACTTTCCCGCCCTTTGCGAACGGGCAGACAAGGTCAATCACCTTGATCCCGGTTTCGAGCAAATCGACCGATGGCGAAAGCTCGTCGAATTTCGGAGCCGCCTGGTGAATGGAGCGTTTTTCGTCGCTCTTGATCGGACCCACTTCGTCAATCGGGCGCCCCAGCACATCCATGATGCGTCCCAAGGTGCCGGTACCAACAGGAACCTGAATCGGATTGCCTGTCGCTTTAACTGCCATCCCTCGGCGCAGGCCGTCAGATGAGCCCATGGCAATGGTGCGCACGACGCCGTCACCCAGCTGTTGTTCGACTTCAAACGTCAGGCCTGCTTCAGCTGTAGAGTTTCCCGCGTCTGCCAGTGTGAGCGCTTCGTAAATCCTGGGCATCCGGTCGCGCGGGAACTCGATGTCAACCACTGCGCCGATACATTGAACAATCTTTCCTTGACTCATTTTAAGATTCCCCGTCTAAATTAATTCTGAAATTCTGTGCTCAACCCAATTGCAAACAAGCCCTGTAGTCGTTCCTTCATTTGACAGACTCGTATCTGTCACAATCCCTTACTCCAGTGCCGCCGCACCGCCGACGATTTCCGAGATCTCCTTGGTGATCGCTGCCTGGCGCGCCTTGTTGTAAACCAGCTTGAGTTCGCTGATGACGCTTTTGGCGTTATCGGATGCCGCTTTCATGGCAACCATCCGTGAACTCTGTTCGGCTGCTATGTTTTCCACTACTGCCTCATATACCAGGGATTCGACATAGCGCATCAGCAACTCATCCACCACTTTCTTGGCATCAGGTTCGTAGATGTAATCCCAAGTCGCATCACTTGTGCCCATCTTCTCGCCGCTCAACGGCAGGAGTTGTTCGACTTGCGGTTCCTGGCGCATGGTGTTGATAAAGCGGTTATAGCTCAGGTAGATGGCATCGATCTCGCCGGCGGTGTAGGCATCCAGCATTGCTTTTACGGTACCGATCAGCTTCTCGACGTGAGGGGTATCGCCCAAACCGACCATGTGCGATTTAACGTTCGCCCCGATGCGGTTCATGAAACCAAATCCCTTGTTGCCGATCGGGCAAACGAGCAGTTTCTTGCCCTCATCTTCCCATTTCTTCATTTCGTTCACTGCCAGACGCAGCAAATTGGTATTCAATCCGCCGCACAAACCTTTGTCTGAAGTGACCAGGATCAGACCGACATTTTGTATCTTGTCGCGTTTGGTCAGGAATGCATGTTTATATTCCGGATTGGCGCGCGACAAGTGGCCTGCGACATTGCGGATTTTCTCGGCATAGGGACGAGCAGCGCGCATGCGTTCCTGCGCCTTGCGCATCTTGGCCGCTGCCACCATTTCCATCGCACGCGTGATCTTGCGCGTATTTTCTACGCTCTTGATCTTGGTGCGAATCTCTTTACTGCCGGCCATAACTCACCTCGTCTCAATAAACTGCGGTTGCCTTGAACCCATCAATGGCGGCAACCAGCAATTTTTCATTGTCTGCCGACAGATCTTTGGTCGATTCAATCGCATCCATCAGTTCCTTGTTTTTCGACGACAAGTGGGCGTGCAGTGCCGCTTCAAAAGCCAAGACCTTGGGCACGGCGATATCGTCGAAATAGCCCTTGTTCACGGCAAACAGTGTTGCAGCCATCTTGGACACCGACAGTGGGGCGTATTGCAACTGCTTCATCAGCTCGGTCACGATCTTGCCGCGTTCGAGCTGCCTGCGGGTCGCTTCGTCCAGGTCGGAAGCAAACTGCGCGAAGGCGGCCAGCTCACGATACTGGGCCAGCGCCAGGCGCACACCGCCGCCCAGTTTTTTGATGACCTTGGTCTGTGCTGCACCACCAACGCGCGACACTGATACACCCGCGTTAATCGCAGGGCGGATACCGGCATTGAACAGGTCGGCTTCGAGGAAGATCTGGCCATCGGTAATTGAAATCACGTTGGTCGGTACGAATGCGGAAACGTCGCCAGCTTGGGTTTCAATCACCGGCAACGCGGTCAGCGAACCGGTCTTGCCCTTGATGGCGCCTTTAGTAAAGGCTTCAACATACTCGGCATTCACGCGTGCTGCGCGTTCCAGCAAGCGGGAGTGCAGGTAGAACACGTCGCCGGGGTAGGCTTCACGGCCGGGCGGACGGCGCAGCAGCAGGGAAATCTGGCGATACGCCCAAGCTTGCTTGGTCAGGTCGTCATAAACGATCAGCGCGTCCTCGCCGCGGTCGCGGAAATATTCGCCCATGGTGCAACCGGCATACGGCGCCAGGAACTGCATCGCGGCGGAGTCGGAAGCGGTAGCCGCCACGACGATGGTGTATTCCATCGCTCCGTGTTCTTCCAGTTTGCGCACTACGTTGGCAACGGTCGAAGCCTTCTGGCCAACCGCAACGTAGATACAGGTCATGTTCTGACCTTTCTGGTTGATGATGGCATCCACCGCAACGGCAGTCTTGCCGGTCTGGCGGTCGCCGATGATCAGTTCGCGCTGGCCGCGGCCGACGGGAACCATGGAGTCAATTGACTTCAAACCGGTCTGCACCGGCTGGTCAACCGATTTGCGCGCGATCACGCCGGGAGCGACCTTTTCAATCTTGTCGGTCATCTTGGTATTGACCGGACCCTTGCCGTCGATCGGCTGACCCAGCGCATTGACCACTCGGCCTCGCAGTTCTGGCCCTACCGGCACTTCCAGAATGCGGCCGGTACATTTCACCGTGTCGCCCTCGGTGATATGTTCGTACTCACCCAGAATAACGGCACCCACAGAATCGCGCTCAAGGTTCAGCGCGAGGCCGAAAGTGTTGCCGGGGAATTCCAGCATTTCACCTTGCATAACATCGGACAGGCCGTGTATGCGGACAATGCCGTCGGTCACGCTGACCACCGTTCCTTCGGTGCGCGCCTGGGTCAGCGCTTCGAAATTCTCGATGCGGCTGCGAATCAAATTGCTTATTTCGGAAGGGTTGAGCTTCATCTGGATTTCCTCATTCTTGATAATTCTTTATCAGGCCAGGGCGTTCGCCATTTCAGCAAGGCGGGTCAATGCAGAGCCGTCGATCACCTTGTCACCGGCGCGGATCACCACGCCACCCAGCAGATCCTTGTTCACGTTATAGGCCAGCTTAATCTCGCGGCCCATGCGCTTCTTGAGCGAACTGACGATCCTGTCTTGTTGTGCCGCTGAAAGTTCAAACGCAGACTCCACCACCACATTGACCGTCTTTTCTGCTTCCGCTTTCAACGCCTCAAACAGTTCGGCTATTTCTGGCAATACCGGCAAGCGTTTGTTTTCCGCTAGGACGCGGACAAAATTTCGTTGTTGCACACCGGCTTCTTTTCCCACAAAAGACTCCATCAACTGCGAAATTTGCGCTATGGAGACCTTGGGATTGCTCACAACAGCTTGAACCTCGACGTTCAGCATGGTTTCCGCCAAGCCATTGAGCAAGGATGACCAGCCTTTGAGTTCGTTTTGCTTTTGCGCTACTTCAAACGCTGCTTGAGCATATGGTCGGGCAATCGTAATGGCGTTTGACATGGCGATCAGATTTCCGCGACTAGTTTGTCCAGCAGATCATTGTGTGCCTTCGCATCGATCTCGCGTCCCAGGATTTTACCGGCACCTGCCAACGCAATTGCTGAAACCTGCGTCCGCAGTTGCTCCTTGGCGCGAAATACTTCCTGTTCGATTTCTGCCTTTGCACCTGCGATGATGCGGTCACCCTCTGTCCTGGCTTGTGACTTGGCCTCTTCGACCATTTCGCTCGCCCGCTTTTCGCTGTTGCCAATGATCTCACCGGCTTTTTCTTTCGCTTCGCGCAAGATTTCTGCAGAACGCCTAGAAGCTAGCTCCAGATCCTGTTTTGCGCGCTCAGCATCAGCCAGACCGTCTGCGATTTGCTTCTTTCGAGCGTCCAGTGCAGCCACGATTGGGGTCCAGACGAACTTCATGCAGAACCACACGAACAGAGCGAACATGATGGTCTGGGCGAGAAGAGTTGCATTGATGTTCATGCAAGCTTCCTTTCTAATTTATGCGTTGTGGTTGTGCGGATTAACCCACCACAGCAAAGAGTACGTACATGGCGATACCGACTGCAATCATCGGAACCGCGTCAACCAAGCCCATCACCACGAAGAACTGGGTGCGAAGCATCGGGATCAGTTCGGGCTGGCGAGCCGCGCCTTCAAGAAAGCGTCCGCCCAGAATACCGATACCGACAGCTGCGCCGAGAGCGCCCAAGCCCATCATCAATGCGCCAGCGATGTACAGCAGTGCGTTTGCCATTTCCATTTTTTATTTCTCCTGTTGATAAAAGTTAATGTTGATGAAATCGAAAAATCAGTGATGTTCCTGGTGCGCCATATCCAGATATACAACGGTCAGGGTCATGAAGATAAACGCCTGCAAGGTCACGATCAATATGTGGAAGATTGCCCAGCCCAGCGATAAGAGCATTTGCGACCCAAACAATGTTGCACTTGCCAGGGATGCACCGGCCCAGGCTCCGCCCATGAGCGCAATTAATATGAAGATCATTTCTCCGGCATACATGTTGCCGAACAGACGCAGCGCGAGCGAGATGGGCTTGGCGATGAGGTTTACACCTTCCAGCAGAAGATTGACCGGCATTCCCCATTTGCCAAAAGGCTGCAGTGTCAATTCGCCCAGGAATCCGCCGATGCCTTTCATTTTGACGCTATAGTAAAGAACCAGCAGGAACACGCCGATTGCCAGACCGAATGTGGCATTCGGATCGGTCGATGGCACAACCTTGAAGAACGGTACTCCCAGCGAACTCATCAGAAGCGGCACGTAGTCGATCGGGATCAAGTCCATCATATTCATAACGAACACCCAAAAAAAGATGGTCAATGCCAAGGGGGCGACCATTTTGTTTTGGGCGGTAAAAGAACCGCGCACGCTGCCGTCAACGAATTCGATGGCCCATTCGCAGAAGTTCTGCAATCCACCGGGCGTACCGCTCACGACATTTTTTGCAACCCGGCGAAACAGGTATAAAAAAAACGCCCCCAGCAGGAGCGACATAATGAAAGTATCCAGATTGATTGCCCAGAAACCCATCTCTTTGGCTTCTGCTGCAGTGTGTGCAACACCCCAAGTTCCATCTTGATGCTGACCGTACGTCAGGTTTTGCAGGTGGTGTTTGATGTATTCCGCTGAGGTGTGCGCTTCGCTGGACATTTTATTCGTTCATCTTATTTTCTGAATTGCAAAAACAGGCGCGTTAGCAACATGATCGCCTGACCTGATACAAATCCAACCAGAACTGCAGGCGGTTGTCTGGTTGCCGCCATCACTAGCCCAAGCATGACGACAATCGACAGGAATCGCTCCATTGCGTAAAAGTAAAGCAGCCGCAATTCGAGTGTTGCCTCCAGGGAGTCGTGCTTGTTTGCACGGGATGTTCTCCAAGCCAGCATCACGCTGTTAAGAGCCGAGACCCCGCCTCCACACCACACCGCTATCGAGAATTCTGGTGTTGCCCCAAAAGCTAGAACTGTAGCCGTTACAGCGCATGCGAATATGAGCTGGACGGCTATCAATCCGGTTATTTGTTTTTTTTCTTGTACCGCTGCTTTTCCGAGCGTCGCGATGATAACGGCGTTTGTTTGGGGTGTCAAACTCGCCAGCGTACGTTTTGCCACGCTACCGCCCCCCTCATCCCCGATTCAGAAGGGCAATCAATTCACCCAGATGTTCATTGTTGGCATAGTGAATGACCAATTTCCCGCCCTTCTTGCCGCCGGACTTTATTTCCACTCGCGCGCCGAGTTGAGCCCCAAGCTCATCTTGCAGGCGCTGCGTATCCCGATCAGCCTCATGCGTCTTATGTTGCCTTGGTTGCGTTACTTCACTGTTTTTTTGCACCAGGGCTTCGGCTTCCCTGACCGAAAGTCTTTCCAGAACGATTTTGTTGGCAAGCAATATCTGGCTGGCGCCGTCGAGCGACAGCAATGCGCGTGCATGCCCCATGTCCAGTCCGCCATCCATCAACATGCCTTGAACTTCTGCAGGAAGTTTTAGGAGTCGCAGCAAATTGCTGGCCGCACTGCGCGAACGTCCCACCGCATCTGCCGCTTCCTGGTGCGTCATGCGAAACTCTTCAATGAGTCGCTGAATTCCAACCGCCTCCTCAAGCGGATTCAAATTTTCGCGCTGAATATTCTCTATCAATGCCATTGCCAACGCAGCATTGTCCGGCACAACTCTTACCAGTACCGGCACTTTCTTGAGCCCTGCTATCTGAGCCGCACGCCAGCGCCGTTCTCCCGCGATAATTTCAAAATTCTCGTTTTGCAACTCGCGGGCCAGAATCGGCTGAATTACACCTTGAGCCTTGATCGAACTTGCCAATTCGTTCAGCGACTCTTCGTCCATGCGGCTCCGCGGCTGATATTTGCCCGGTAGCAATTGGGTTACATCCATTTCGCACAGTCTGTCCCCTGCCTTGACATCTGCGCCGCCCGATAACAGCGCATCCAGACCCCGCCCCAACCCCTTGTTGATTTTTTTCATGCTTTTTCCTTAATTCGCTTTGACCGTTTATTGTTTGGTTATTCCGGCTTCCCGATTCAATATCTCTCCTGCCAGGGCGAGATATGCCTGTGTTCCCTTGGACTGTGCATCGTGGAACAGTGCCGGCACACCGTAACTTGGCGCTTCGGCCAATCTGACATTGCGCGGTATCACGGTCCGATAAACCTTCTCGCCAAAATGTTGCTGCAATTGTGCGGAAACCTGTTGCGCCAATGAGTTCCGGGGATCGAACATGGTGCGCAGCAACCCTTCGATTTCCAACTGCGGGTTCAGATGCGCCCTTACTTTTCGTATGGTATTCACAAGGTCGCTCAAACCCTCCAGTGCGTAGTACTCGCACTGCATCGGAATCATGACCGAGTGCGCTGCACATAATCCGTTGAGGGTTAGCAAGTTCAGGGCCGGCGGACAATCGATCAGAATGTAATCGTATTCTTCCGACATGGCTGCGATTTCATTTTTCAGGCGCGTTTCACGATTTTCCAGATCTATCAACTCAATCTCGGCGCCCGCAAGTTCGCGGTTAGCTCCCAGCAAGTCATAGTTCCCTTTTCCAGTTGAGATTTTTGCTTTATCGATGGAAGCCTCGCCCAGCAGCACATTGTAAACAGTAATTTTCAGGCCGGATTTGTCTATCCCGCTCCCCATGGTGGCGTTGGCTTGCGGATCAAGGTCGATCAGCAAAACCCGCTTCTTGGCCGCTGCCAGGCTCGCGGCCAGATTGACCGTTGTCGTCGTTTTGCCTACCCCGCCCTTCTGGTTGGTGATAGCCATTATTTTTGCCATTCCATTTACTCCCTCTTTTTTGCCGCAACCACCAGACTTCTTTCAGCTTCCAAACCGGGAACATGCAATTGAACGCGCCGTTCCTCTTTGCCTTCTTGTGAAAAATCACCTTTCAGCTTACCCATCATGGCCGCCCAGCGCCCATCTTCTGCCAGCAAATGTTTGGTCAATTGCATGAACTTTCCCGGGTCGGCAAAAGCTCGCGAGATGATGCCATCGAATCTTTCAGTGGTCCGCCACTCTTCTACCCGCCCAGTATGTACGCTGATATTGGGAATCTTGAGCTCAATGGCGGCTTGCCGTACAAAACTTGTCTTTTTGCTGTTGCTATCCAACAGGACAAACGTCCAATCCGGCCTGGCCAATGCGAGAATCGCACCGGGTATTCCCGCCCCACAGCCGACATCCAGCCATTTTCCAGCCCATAGGTAGGGCAATACAGCGAGACTATCCAGCAAGTGATAAGCCACCATTTTATCTTCTGCGGTGATCGCGGTCAGATTGTACGTCTTGTTCCACCTCCTGATTAAGGCCAAATATGCCAGCATTTTTTGCTGCAAGACTTCATCCAGTTCCAGGCCAATTTCCGCCAGACCGGATTTCAATATAGATTGAGTGTTCACGCTTGACTGGATTCGGCAGTTGCTGATCTCAAGCCTCTTTTCAGGTGTACCAACAACAACGAAATATCCGCCGGAGTTATGCCTGAAATTCTTCCCGCTTTCCCTATTGTTTCCGGCTGATGCAGATTGAACTTTTGCTGCGCCTCGATCGATAGTCCGCGTACTTGGCGATAATCCATATCTGCCGGCAAATTCATGTCTTCGTACACAGCCTGATGTGCAATTTCAGACTTTTGCTTGTCAATATACCCATGATATTTCGCCTCGATTTCAATCTGTTGTGCAACAACCGGCGCAACTTCTGATTGCCCTCCCGGTAAAGTCATCAATGATGCATAACTGATTTCCGGTCGACGCAACAAGTCATACAGGGAATATTCGCGATCTATTCTTTTTCCCAAAACCCGGAGCATTTCAGTTTCAGGCAGCGTCTCAGGATTAACCCAAGTCGTTTTCAGCCTGCATTCTTCGCGCCCGATCGCCTCTTTTTTTTCAGAAAACGCGCCCCACCTTTTTTCGTCGACCACACCCAGATTTCTGCCCACTTCAGTTAGACGTAAATCAGCATTGTCTTCACGCAACTGCAAGCGGTATTCAGCCCGGCTGGTAAACATCCGGTAGGGTTCTGTCACACCCCGCGTGATCAGATCATCGACCATGACGCCGATGTACGCCTCACTCCTGCGCGGGCACCACCCCTCCTTGTCTCGAACGAACAAGGAGGCGTTTATACCAGCCAATAACCCCTGCGCAGCCGCCTCCTCATACCCCGTCGTACCATTTATCTGTCCCGCAAAAAATAAGCCGCTGATGAGCTTGGTTTCAAGGGAGCTTTTCAAGCCTCTTGGGTCAAAATAGTCATATTCGATTGCATACCCCGGTCGGAGGATATGCGCATCTTCCAAGCCGCGGATGGAGCGCACTAACTCAAGCTGGACATCATAAGGCAAGCTGGTCGAGATTCCATTGGGATAGATTTCATGCGTTGCCAGACCCTCCGGCTCAAGGAATATTTGATGCGAAGATTTATCCGCAAAACGGGTTATCTTGTCTTCTACTGAAGGGCAATACCGTGGCCCCACACCCTCGATAATCCCCGTAAACATCGGCGATCGATCCAAGCCACCCCGGATGATTTCATGTGTTTTTTCATTCGTTTCCGTAATCCAGCACGGCATCTGCCGAGGATGCTGCGCAGCATTTCCCATAAATGAGAAAACAGGAACAGGCTCGTCTCCCCATTGCTCTTGCATGATTGAGAAATCGATTGTCCTGCCATCTATCCTGGGCGGCGTGCCGGTCTTCAGTCGCCCCGCCTGAAAGCCCATATCCCGCAACTGCATGGCCAAGCTGATTGAAGGAGGATCGCCCGCCCTGCCCGCCGGATAATGCGATTGGCCCACATGAATCAACCCAGATAGAAATGTGCCGGCCGTCAACACAACACTCCGGGCATAAAACTTCAGGCCCAGTTGCGTAACAACGCCGTTCACGCTTCCTCCCTCCAGCAACAAAGCATCCACTGCTTGTTGAAATATCCATAGATTGTTCTGATTTTCCAGCTGCGTACGTATGGCTTGCTTGTACAGCAACCTGTCTGCCTGTGCCCTAGTGGCCCGCACCGCAGGCCCTTTGCTGGAATTTAGGATGCGAAACTGGATTCCCGCCTCATCGGTTGCCGCTGCCATGGCACCGCCCAATGCGTCGATCTCTTTTACCAAATGGCCTTTGCCTATGCCTCCAATGGATGGATTGCAGGACATCTGGCCCAAGGTTTCGACGTTATGCGTCAACAGCAGAGTCTTGCAACCGCTTCGCGCACTGGCAAGCGCCGCCTCTGTGCCAGCGTGTCCGCCCCCCACAACAATTACATCAAATTTAGCTTGATTTCCCATTTAATATTTACGCAATAAAGCTTAAGTTCCTAAACAAAGAGTCTTGCGCTTATAGGCGGTTGTTTCACGTGAAACAATGATCCGCTTCACTCATTTCCCTATGCAAAAATGACTGAAGATCTCGCCCAGCAAGTCATCGGCCACAAATTCACCTGTAATTTGATTCAAGGCAATTTGTGTTTGGCGCAGGGATTCGGCCACTAACTCCAACGCTTCGCCCTGCTCCTTTGCTGCCTGCAAGCTATCGAGTGCATTGGCTATAGACTGCAAATGCCTTGCTCTAGCCATAAACACACCCTCTTCATTTTGCCACCCCGCCTTCTTTAGAATCACTTCTTTCAGCTCAGCTACACCTTGCCCGGTTTTTGCCGAAAGATAAACATGGGTGACTCCTATGCGATCTTCTACCGAACATTCCCTTTGGATCAAGTCAACCTTGTTATGAACCATGATCAATGGCTTTCCACTGGGCAGGCTTTCCAGAATCATGTCGCTCTCCAGATGGGTGGGCCTTGATTCATCCGTCAATACCAGCACCATATCGGCCTTTGCTATATTTTGCCGCGTCCTCTCAATCCCCATTTGCTCGATGATGTCATCGGTTTCGCGCAGCCCTGCGGTGTCGATCAGGTGGAGCGGGACTCCATTGATTTGAAGAGCTTGGCGTATCGAATCTCTTGTTGTGCCTGGAATATCGCTGACAAGCGCAATTTCATCCCCCGCCAAGCAATTGAGCAAACTGGATTTGCCCACATTTGGCGGGCCGATAAGGGCAATTTGAGTGCCGTCATGCAGGATGGCGCCCTGTGTGGCCAGGACTTGGATTCGCAAGAGCTGATCTTGCACATTTTTGAGCTTATCGTGGATAAGGGATTGGTTGGAAATGGGCGCCCCCTCCTCCTCGGGAAAATCAATGCAAGCTTCGATATATGCCCTTAACTCAACAAGCAAGCCAACAACCGCACGTACTGAAGCTGAAAATTCCCCCTCCATGGATCTGATGGCGCTACGAGCTGCCTGCCGGGTGGTCGCCGCAATAAGGTCGGCAACACTTTCCGCCTGCGCCAGATCCATTTTGCCATTCAGAAATGCGCGCCGGGTGAACTCTCCCGGTTCTGCCAATCTCGCACCCATTTCAATGCATCGGTGCAACAGGATTTGCAGGACGGCACTGCCGCCGTGGCCCTGCAATTCCAGCACCTCTTCGCCGGTATATGAATGCGGGGCAGAAAAATATAAGGCAATGCCTCGGTCAATCGTTTTTCCGCTGGCATCCAGGAAGGGGGTGTAACAAGCATGTCTGGGCTTGGGCGCAAAACCCAGCAAGGCCAGACTGAAATTATTTAGGCCATACCCTGACAGGCGTACGACCCCGATTCCTCCCTGGCCGGGCGCAGTAGCAATGGCTGCTATGGTTTCAGGAGTTGGCAACACCCTTTTGCGCCGCTTCTGCCGCATGGGTGATGTACCACTGCTGGGCAATAGAAAGGACATTGTTCACAATCGAGTACAAAACCAATCCCGCGGGAAAGAAGAAGAAGATCACACTGAACGCTATCGGCATGATTTGCATGATCTTGGCTTGCAAGGGATCGGTTGGCGCAGGATTGAGACGGCTTTGAATCAGCATGCTCACACCCATAATTACCGGCAACACATAGTATGGATCGGAGGCGGACAAATCCACAATCCAACCCACGAATGGTGCGTGACGCAACTCTACGCTTTCAAGAATCGCCCAATACAAGCCTATGAAAACGGGAATCTGGATGAGAACCGGCAAACACCCGCCAAGAGGATTTATTTTTTCGTTCTTATACAACTCCATCATCTCTTTATTGAGACGCTCTCGATCATCACCATACTGTTTCTTTATTTTCTCAAGCTTCGGCGCCAATACACGCATTTTGGCCATGGAACGATAGCTGGCGGCCGAAAGAGGGAAAAATGCCAGTTTGATCAATACAGTCAGCAATATGATTGCCGCACCCCAGTTGTGCACCCAGTTGTTCAGGAATGACATCGCCCAAAACAAAGGGGCAGCAAAAACTGTAAATATGCCGTAATCAACAGTCAGTCCCAGTCCTGGGATTATGCTGTCCAAGCTGGATGTGGCTGGCCCAATGTAAAGTTGGGCTGATATTCTGGAACTTTCTCCCGGCTTGATTTCAGGTGATGCTGCGATCACACCGGCTGAAAAAAGCCCGTTATCGAGCTTTCTGGCATAAAACTCTCTTTTTGCGTCTCCAGTGGGAGTCCATGCCGATACAAAGTAATGCTGCAACATCCCAACCCACCCATTGTTGGCTGGCACCGGAAGTTCTGGTTTGTTCTTTTCGATGCTGGAAAATTCTACCTTTTTGAATTTTTCCGCATCGGTATAAAAAGCGGGACCTGTATAGGTAGGAATGAAAGCTGAAGCGCCTTCTGGAGCTCCCGAATCGCGAACTAATTGAAAGTATGCGGATGGAACCAGGCTTGATTTACCTGTATTTTCTATTTCGTAAACAACATCAATAAGATAGCTTCCCCGCTTGAAGATGTAGCTCTTGCTGATGCGTGCATTTTTCTCAACCACTGCTTTCAGCTTTACTTCAAGGCTGTCAACCCCTTGCTGCAACCGATATTCATCTTTATCTTGCTTATAAACTGCAGTATGCGCAGGCAAATCCTGACCCAGCAAACCAGATTGTGCCAAATACGTTTTATTGTTTTGTTGTTCAAGCAAGACAATAGGTCGAGTCTGGTCGTGAGCCTCATGA
>JAVHSB010000171.1:0-13045 GCA_036171955.1 Sideroxydans sp. | reverse complement strand
CAGTTTAGCAGATTGGGATTTGTGCTCTGACCGGAACTCTGACCAGCTTTGCCTGTATCGGCTCTGCAGTTTAGCAGATTGGGATTTGTGCTCTGACCGGAACTCACCACCACTGCGCTTGGAAACGGCGCACAGTTTAGCAGATTGGGATTTGTGCTCTGACCGGAACAGGACGCTGGACTAAAATGCCCGCAAGGGGCATTTATCCAGCGTCGCGCTCCGCGCAGTTTTGCAAAGGTGGCATCACTGGCGTGATGCGCCTTCTCCATACCATCCCGCACTGCGCTTCACCAGATACACCACGCTCAACATCACCGGCACTTCGATCAATACGCCGACGACGGTGGCGAGTGCCGCACCCGATTCGAATCCGAACAGACTGATGGCGGCAGCGACTGCGAGTTCGAAGAAGTTGCTGGCGCCGATGAGGGCGGATGGCCCGGCCACGCAATGCGCTTCACCGGCGCGGCGATTGAGCCAGTAGGCAAGGGCGGAGTTGAAATACACCTGGATGGTGATGGGCACGGCGAGCATGGCGATGATGAGCGGTTGTTCGACGATGGCTTTGCCCTGGAAGGCGAACAGCAGGATCAGGGTAAGCAGGAGTGCGCCGATGGAGAGCGGGCCGAGCGCCAGCAGGATGCGTTGCAGCGCCTCTTCGCCGCGTGCCAGCAGGCGTTTGCGCCACAGTTGCGCGATGACGACCGGCAGCACTATGTAGAGCACGACCGAGGTCAGCAGCGTATCCCACGGCACGACGATCGCCGACAGTCCGAGCAGCAAGGCCACGATCGGCGCGAATGCAAAGATCATGATGGCATCGTTGAGGGCGACCTGGCTCAGGGTGAAGAGCGGCTCGCCGTTGACCAGCCGGCTCCAGACGAACACCATCGCGGTGCAAGGCGCGGCGGCGAGCAGGATGAGTCCGGCGATGTAGCTGTCAAGTTGTTCGGCGGGCAGATAGGGCGCGAACAGCTGGCGGATGAATATCCAGCCGAGCAAGGCCATCGAGAACGGCTTGACCGCCCAGTTGACGAACAGGGTGACGCCGATGCCGCGCCAGTGTTTCTTCACTTCGTGCAGCGCGCCAAAGTCGATGCGCAGCAGCATGGGGATGATCATCACCCAGATCAACAGGCCGACCGGCAGGTTGACCCTGGCAATTTCCAGTCCGCCCAGCCACTGGAACGGGGCTGGCAGGGTTTGTCCCAGCACCACCCCGATGATGATGCAGAAGAAAACCCAGACTGTGAGGTATCGCTCGAACAGGCTCATTTTTCAATCCTTGATGTGCCCGATTTCGGCCAGCTTTTCTTTGAGCACGCGCTTGTCCAGTTGTTCGATCGGCAAGGCCATGAACATCTGGATGCGCCGGGTCAGTTGCGCGGCTGCCTTGTCGAACGCCGCGCGGCGCGCCGCATCGCCTTCGACATGGGCCGGGTCCGGGATGCCCCAATGCGCGGTCATCGGCGCGCCGTACCAGACCGGGCACACTTCGCCCGCCGCGTTATCACAGACGGTGAAGACGAAATCGAACGCGGGCGCGCCCGGTGCGGCGAACTCGTCCCAGCTCTTGCTGCGCAATCCCGCAATGCCGTATCCGTGCGTCTGCAGCCATTCGATGGCTCCGGGATTCACTTTCCCCGCCGGCTTGCTGCCCGCGCTGTAGGCCTTGAATTTCCCCTTGCCCAGCGCATTGAACAATACTTCGCCCAAAACACTGCGCGCCGAATTTCCCGTGCACAGGATGAGTACGTTGTAGGGTTTGTCACTCATTTCAGTTTCCTTGTTTGGTTGGATTTCTTTGCTTTGGGTGTCATGCACAAGGCGCCATCGCCGCCGCAACAGTTCTCGGTCAGGTAATCGATCATGCCGTTCATCGCCCCGAAGTTCGCCGCGTAATACACGAAGCGTCCTTCCTGCCTTTTCTGAATCAGCCCGGCATGGCCCAGTATCCTGAAATGGAAAGACATTGCGGCAGGTGACATCTTCAGGGCGGCGGCGATTTGGCCGGCAACCTTACCCTCCGGACCGGCTTTCACCAGCAGGCGATAGATCGACAGGCGGGTGGGTTGCGCCAGTGCCGCAAGCGCCTTGACCACTTGATCGGGTTTCATCATTAGATAGTTAAATTGTTAAACAATTATTAAACTGTTACCGCAATTAAACAGAAAATTTCGCAATCTGGCAAGCCCGTCCCCAGGCCGGCCATTGCGCTCAATAAAAGCGGAAAGAGTAGAACAGGTCCACCGCATCCTCGAGACCACTGCGCGTGACGATGGTGATACGCGGAGTCAGGGTATAGGTGAATTTGGCGATGCCGCCTGTGTCCGCCACACCCTGCTCGTAGCTGAGATAGGCGCGCGACGACAGGCGCTTGCCGACCGTGACGACCTGGCTTTGCAGCACATCGCCGCCCTCGGTCTGGCGCAGGGACAATTCATCGACGCCGATGGCGCGCCCGATCTGTCCCGTGGTCGAGCCGCCGATGGCGTTGCCCGCCGCAGCCAACAGCAGTGAAGTGTCGAGGCCGCCGCTTTCCGGGACACGTCCGAGCACAATCCAGGAGAGTTTCTCCGCATCCGGCACTTCAGGTGTGGAAACCAGCCGGGTGACCGGATGCCGCGCGGTGCCGCTCACCTCGACCCCGGCTTCCACGCTCAATCCTTTGCGCAGGGCGAGGATGTTCAGGCCGGGATCGTCCAGCGGGCCCTGGAAATTGACGATGCCACGCTCGACATCCAGACGCTGTCCGTACACTTCGAGCTTGCCCTCTTCGGTGGCGATGCTGCCGCTACCCTGCATGACCTCGTTCGCAACGCCGCTCACCGCGAGCGTGCCGCTCAAACGCGATTCCAGCCCCAGGGCACGCAAATAAAAATGCTCGCCCAGATCGAGATTGAAGGCGGCGATGCGGCCAAAGTCTGATTGCCTATCCTCCGCCTGTCCGACCAGCCGGACATCGTCCGACCAGCGCGGTTTATTGCTGGCAAGCTGCCGGATCAGCCCGGCGTCGGCGCGGATATCGCCATTCAGGCGCAAGGTCTTGCTCGCGTATTGCGCGTGCGCCTTGCCCGTCACGATGAGCCAGCGGTCCGCGCGCTGCGCCAGCGGCAGGCCTTCCGCCACCACCTCCAACTCGGCCACATCGCTGCCGAGTGCCATGTTGCCGTGCGCGCTCAAGTGTCCGGCACTGCGCGCGATGCGATATTCGCTCAACAGCGGGTCGCGTGGCGGCGCAAGGTAGGGTGCGACAAAATCGAGGCGGTCAACCCGGATCGCATCCGGCGCAAAACGCAGTGCCAGCGTGCCCTGCTCCAGTTGCACGCCCTGATCGAGCAGGGCCACGCGCAGGTCCGCGCCGTGCGCCTCGCCCAGCAGGCGCGGCATGGCGCGCGTGCCCAGCAAGTCGGCCGCCAGATGCAGGGTGCCCCCGGTTTGCAGGTTGCCGTCCAGCAGCGGCCCCAGCCAGCCGAGGTCTGCGCTGTCCAGTTGCACCCGGCCATGCAGGGCTGCATCCGGCGCGACCGCAGGCGCCCCGTTGCGGGTGAAATACGGCAGACTGGCCTGCGCATTGATTTCGCCCAGGCGGGTACCGCTTGCAGTCAGATGCAGGTCGAGCAGATCGTGTTCGGCCCGCACGGCGAGGCGGAGATCGTTCAGTCCCATCCCCTGCCCGGTGTTGGCATCGACCCGCCAGTCGCCGCTTTCACGCCGCAACAGCATGCTGCCGCGCCAGTCCGGCGCGGCGCTCACCTCCCACTCGCCGCCGAAGCGCAGTGTATCCAGCGCCTGTTCCCAAGCGGCCGGTAACTCGCCTTCGCTCCGGCCTGCCTGCGCCGCCTTGTCAGCATCGATTGCGCGCACGCCGATGCCGCTGAAATCGCCGCGCGTGTGCCAGCCGCGCGGGCTCCAGCGCGTCTCGCGCAGATCGAGATGGCCGCCGGCCAGATCGAAAGGGGCATTACCCAGCACCACATCCTGCGGCGTGACGGTCAGCGGCGCGGCGGCGCGCAATTGCAGGGGCAACACGCCGCGCCCGCGCATCTGCTCCAGTGCTCCCCGCCAGCGCCAGGACTGTTCGGTACGCTGCCAACCGCCGCTCGCCGTCAGCGCAACCTCCTCCAGCGCCTGTTCGAAGCGCGCAAGACTGGTCTCGATCTGGAGCGTATGCTGCTCCGCACTGCCATCAAGATCGAGCCGCAACTGTGGCATCGCCAGCGCACCACCATCGCGCAGGGCAGTGGATTCAAGATGCAGTTTGACCTGCCCGCCATCCAGCGCGCCGCCCGCGACCAGCTCGCCGATGCTGATGCCGGAAGGCAGCACGAGCTCCTCGCCGCGCAGCGAGAAACCGGCCACCGGTGCGGCCAGACTGCCGCGCATTTCCATCTGCCCGGCCAAGCGACCGGACAGGCCGCCACCGAGTTCGGCCAGTTGCGGCGCCTCCAGCGTGAGGCGCAAATGATCGTCGGGCGTACCGTATGCGAGCGAAAAATCCAGCGTGTTGTCGCCCAACCGCACATTCATGTCGCCCATCGCGCGTGGCCCCGCCAGCAGACGCAGGCGTCCGTCGCCGTCGAAGGGATATCTGCCGAAACGGCTGTCGAAGAACACGAAATCGAGCAGGCCGGACGGCTCCGGCAGCAGCGTGCCGTCGCTGGACAGCCCGGCATTCAACCGGGTCTGCGGCAGCGCCGCGAATTCCGACAGGTCGAGATGTTGCAGCCTGGCATCCAGATGGAAATGCCGCTGCGCGTCCAGTTGCATTTGCCCGCTGCCGGCCAGCACTGCCTGTCCGCGCGCCAGACGCAAGCGGCTCACATCGATCTGTGCGCCGCGTTTTTCCAGCAGGGCGGACACTCCCCATTGTTCGTCATGCAGATCGAGCTGGGCCTGCTGCCGCGCCGCGCCCACATCCAGCGCGAGCGTGCCTTGCAGCGCGAGCGTCGGCGCGCGGCTGTCCAGCGCAGACGGATCCAGCGCGCGCACCTGCAAACGCGCGCTGCCATGCAGCGGATGCAACTGCCAGTCGGCTTCCCCCTGCAGCAGGCCGTCCTGCCGCAGGCGCAATTCGATCCCGTGCAGATGCGCTGTGCCGTGCGTGTAGGCCAGTCGCGTGCGCGCGGAAGTCAGCGGCAAACCGCCCTGATCCAGCGGGGCAGGCCGGGCATTGGCCAAATGCAGCGTGCCGTCCAGCATCTCTGCTGCAGTACCTTTGAGTTCGAGCGTTCCGGACAATGCTGTCGCGGGCGCACCGCGCTGCCAGTTGCGCAGGTCCAGACCGGAGAACGAGGCTTGCACCTGTGCCAGCGGCATCGGTGCGGTGGGCAGCAGGTGCACGGCTGCGTTGAGTTGTGCGCCCGCGCCCGCCGCAGAGAAGTTCAGCTCCAGCCGGCGCAGATCGCCGCGCAATTCGGCCAGCGCGTCCACTCCGTGCACATCCCCCGCCAGCGGCAACTCGCCATGCCAGGCCAGTTTCCCCTGCACGGCGAAAGGAGACTCGGGCGCGACACGCAGGTCGGCGGCGACCTCGCCGTTGCCGACGCGCGCCAGGACATCCTGCAACTGGTGCGCATCGGCGCCGGCACGATAGCGGGCGCGCAGCGCGGCGGCGGCAAAAACCGGCGCCCCCTGCTCGCGCTCGAACAGGCGCAAGTCGCCGATCTGCAATTGCCGCACATCGATCGCCAGCGGCAGGCGCAGGGTCGATGGCAGCGCAAAAGGTTCAGTGCCGGGCAGCTTCAGTACATCGACCGCGCGCGCGCTCAAATCGAGCACACGCAACTCGCCCTGCAGCAGGTGCACGGGCTGCCACTGCACATGCAATTGCGAAATCTCCACGCGCCAGTTCGCACCGCGCAACAGCAGACGCTGCGCACCGAAATCACCGAAAAGCGCACCGCTCGTGCCGCCGATTTCCAGCGTTCCGCCGCTGCGTTCCTGCGCCACACCGGCAAGCCAGCGCAAACCGCTTGCGCTGCCCAGCAACCAGCCCGCACCCGCGCCCAGCACCGCCGCCGTTGCCAGCAGAGACAGCAGCCCAATGCGCAGCCATGCACGGCGAATAGCCATCAGAACGCCACCGCAATCGCAAAGTGGATGCGCGGTGCGGGCTCACCCTTGCCACGCGCCAAGTCTAGCGCCAGTGGGCCGACCGGACTCCTCCAGCGCGCACCGAGACCGTATCCGGTGGAGAATTTCAGGGTGGGGAAAGTATCGGCCGCGCCCCCCGCATCCACGAACAGCGCGATGCCCGCAGCACCGAACCAATGGGTGTATTCCGTACTCGCGGTGCTCATCGTGCGCCCGCCGACCACCGCCCCCCCTTCAGCCAGCCCGAGGCTCTGATAGGCAAAACCGCGCACGGTCTGGGTGCCGCCGACGCGGAACAGGTATTCCTGCGGGATGCCGAGACGGCTAGTGGCCGAGGTGTAACCGAACTCGCCGCGCAGCGTCAGCACATCGTGCCTGCCCAGCGCGAACCACGACTGATGCCGCGCATAACTGCGGATGAAATCCTGGTCGGACAACAGTGTCCTGCTGGCGCCACCCACCTTGAATTCGGTCAGCGCGCCGTCCACCGGCAGCAAGGGATCGTCCACCACGCGGCGGTACCAGTGCCAGTCGAGCACCAGCGCCTGGTCGGTCTCGCGGATGCCGCCAAGTGGAAGGCGGCGCTCGCGCTGCCAATTCATGCCGATGCCGGTTTCGATATCGAACTGGGAACGGCTGCGGGTCACACCGAATCTTTCGCGCCGCGTGTCCAGCCCCTGCACCTGGGTCTTGTCCGCGCCGCTGCGCCAGGCGTACCAGTAGCCGACCGGGTTGGGCGGCGTATCCAGCCCCAGCGTGACGCCTTGCTGGTTCTGCTCCGCGGTCGCCGCAGCTTTCAGCAGCCAGGCCCGGTTCATGAAGTTGTAGCTCTGGTAGTTGATTTCGTTGCGCACGCCGTGGTTGGTGCTGTAACCGATGCCGAGCGAAACCTTGCGCGACTGCGCCTCCACCACCTGCACACTGACCGGCGCGCGCAGACTGCCATCCGCTCCCGCTTGCGCCGCCGCCGTATCCATGCGCACGATGACCGAACTGAACTGCGGCATCTTCTGCAATTTCGCCTGGAATTCCAGCAGCAGTTTGCGCCGGTAGGGGACGCCGGTCTTGAAGGGCGCCTGGCGCTCAACCAGCAGCGGCTCGTAACGATCCAGCCCGATAATCTGCAAATTGCCCAGCACATAGCGCGGACCGGAATCGATCACCAGATGCAGGCGCGCACTGGCCGCGGCGACATCGACTTCCGCCGCGCTGCTGACCAGATGCGCCGAGGCGAAATCCTCGCGCGCGACCCCGGCCAGCAATTCGCTCTTGGCGTTATCCCAATCCTGCGCGCGAAACGGGCTGCCGGGCGGCAACAACCAGCCCGCGCGCAGTGTTTGCGCGCGTTGCGGCGCGTTTGCCAGATCGCCGCGCAGTTCGATCTCGACTGCGGCCACCTGCGTGCGTTTGCCCGGATCGACTGCGAGTTCCAGCACCCCCGCGCTATTCACTTTGCGCAATTCGACGTGTGCCGTGAAATAACCTTCGGTCGCCAGCAAATCAGGAATCTCGCGCTTGGCGCGGCGCATGAAGGTGGCGCGCGCCTGCTCGTCGCGCAGCAGGGATTCGGGCAGGGAAAAATGTTGCGCCAGCACGGCGCGCACCGTTTCCGGCGCATCGATTGTCACGGCGGGAATGTTGCCCCCGGCTGCGAGCAGAGATTGCGTGCTGCCCGCCAGCAGCACCAGAGTCAGCGCTGTTCCGCGCCACATTTCAAGAAGAATGCGGGGGAACGCTGCCGCCATCAGAACAGGGCTTGGTTGACGAGGAAGTGCGTCGCGATGCTGCCCGCGTAGCCGAGGGCGATGACCGGCGTCCACTTCAGGTGGGCGAAGAAGGTATAAACCCCGCGCGCCTGCCCCATCAGCGCCACCCCGGCCGCCGAGCCAATGGACAACAGCGAACCGCCGACGCCGGCGGTCATGGTCACCAGCATCCATTGCCCGATCGACATATCCGGCTGCATGGTCAGCACCGCGAACATGACGGGAATGTTATCCACCACCGCCGAAATCAGACCGATCGTGATATTGGCATTGGTCGCACCCCACTCGCCGTAAATCACTTGTGACACCAGCCCCAGATAACCGATGAAACCGAGGCCGCCGACGCACATCACGACGCCGTAGAAGAAGAACAGCGTATCCCATTCGCTGCGCGCGACTTCGCGGTAGATGTCGAATGCCGCCGGACTGCCGATTTCCCCGGCGCCTTTCTGCGCGCGCCCGCTGGTGGACCGGCGCAGGAAGTAGGCATAGAACTTGAGCAGCGCCATGCCGGTCAGCATGCCGATCACGGGCGGCAATGCCAGCATGCTGTGGAAGCTCACCGCCAGCGCGATGGTGCACAGGAACAGGCCTGCAATCACCAGCGCCCCGCGCTTCATCTCAACCATCCTGCCGCCACCTTCCGGTCTGGCGTCGGGCAAAAACCAGTGCATGACAATGGCCGGGATGAACCAGTTCATCAACGCCGGCAGGAACAGGTGGAAGAAAGTCCAGAAATCAACCGGGCCGTTGCTGGCCTGGATGTTCTTCTGCCACACCATCAGCGTGGTGATGTCGCCGAACGGGGAGAACGCGCCGCCGGCATTGGCCGCGACCACCAGATTGACCAGGGCCAGCACCACAAATTTTGAATTCCCTTTGCCGACGGCCATCACCACCGCGCCCATCAGCAGGGCGGTGGTCAGGTTGTCTGCCACGGCGGAGATGAAAAAGGCCAGCACCCCGGTCACCCAGAACAGGGTGCGGTAACTGTAGCCCTTGCGGATCAGCCATGAGCGCAAGGCCTCGAACACGTTGCGCTCGTCCATCGCGTTGATGTAGGTCATCGCCACGATCAGGAACAGCATCAGCTCGGCATATTCTTCCAGATTGTGGCGCAGCGCCGTTTCGACCACCTGCGGAATGTCATGCGCCTGGTAATACCAGGCGATCAAGCCCCAGATGATGCCGGCCGCCAGCATCACCGGCTTGGATTTGCGCAGATGGGTGAACTCTTCCGCCATCACCGCCAGATAGGCGACAAAGAAAAGTATCAATGCGGTGAAACCCACCCATTGTCCGGTCAGATCCAGACGCGCGCCCTCATTTGATGCGTGCGCCAGGATCGGCATGCACAGGGTGGTCAGTAGCAGGGCTATACGTTTCATCCGGAATTCTCCATAAGGGAATGAACCGCAAACAGGGCGGCGCCGAATTGTACCGCAGACAGCAGCCCGGACTTGTAGAATGGGATCAGGACAAGACAGGAGGTGCGGGGATGTTCTTCGAATTGATCATACTGGCCGTGCTGGTCGCGGTGGTGGTCGTCGCACTGC
Organism: Sideroxydans sp.; assembly: GCA_036171955.1. GTDB lineage: Bacteria > Pseudomonadota > Gammaproteobacteria > Burkholderiales > Gallionellaceae > Sideroxyarcus. Next base: position 3,627 of record JAVHSB010000171.1, on the reverse strand, counting down.
GGCCGCCGCGCAAATAAAAAGGGGGCCGACAGCCCCCTTCGATTTTTACGCCACGCGCCAGGACTACCTGATGCGACTGCTGAAGGATGCCCGCTGCGGAGCGCCTTCCACCCAGTTCTTGATGCGATTGGCATCGCCCACGCGCGTGTGCTTGCCCCAGGAATCGAGCAGCACGATGACCGTCGGGCGGTCCGACAATCTCGCTTTCATCACCAGGCAACGTCCGGCTTCGCTGATGTAGCCGGTCTTGCTCAAACCGATCTCCCAGGACTTGCTGCGCACCAACGGATTTGTGTTGCCAAAGCGCAGCGTCTGGCGCGTGCCAACCTGCACCGTATGCACGGACTGGGTGGTGGCCCGACTGATTTCCGGATAGGACTCGGCAGCTTGCACCATCTTGACCAGATCGTACGCGGTCGAGACATTCTCGCTTTGCAAGCCGGCCGGCCCGGTGAATCTCGAGTCTTCCATGCCCAACTCGCGCGCCTTGGCGTTCATCAGCGCCACCAGCACCGCGGTACCGCCCGGGAAGGTGCGCGCCAGCGCGGATGCGGCACGGTTCTCCGACGCCAGCAGCGCCAGCGTCAGCAAGTCGCCGCGCGTCAGCGTCATGCCATCCTTCAGGCGCGAACGCGTGCCCTTGAGATGGTCGCGATCCTCGCGCGTGATGGTGATCGGCTCGTCCAGCGGCAAACGCGCATCCAGGATCACCATGGCGGTCATCAGCTTGGTGATCGAGGCGATCGGCACCACTTCGTGCACGTGCTTGCTATACAACGGCTGTTGCGTCTGCTCGTCGTAGATCATGGCGATCGCCGAGCCGAGCTGGGGCAGCTTGCCGGAATGGTACGGGCTGGCCGTGGCCTGCACGGTCCAAGCCAGCAGCACCAGCAACAGCGTGATAATTCCCTGACGTATCTTCATTGTTCCCTGTCTTTCCAGAATCGAGCGGGCGCAGAATAACGGAATTGCCGGCTTTGGCAATGATTCGATGTTGCAAAAAAACCCGTGCCGCCCGGCAGCCACAGCCGGAAACCGGCAAATTCGACGCAGAATTTCCGCAATTACGTGATAGTACCGCACAAATCGCGCCAATTAGCATTCAAGCCGCTCGTCCGCGGACGTCTGCCGTTCGTCATTCATGCACCTTGTCCTGCGCCTGTTGTTGCTGCAACGCCCACATCTGGGCATAGGAACCCCGCATGTCCAGCAACTCGCGGTGGGTGCCGCGCTCGATGATGCACCCCTTTTCCATCACCAGGATCTGTTCGGCATCCACCACCGTGGACAAACGATGCGCGATGACGAGCGTCGTGCGCTGCCGTGCGATGCTGCGCAGTTCATCCTGGATCGCGCGCTCCGATCTGGAATCGAGTGCCGACGTCGCTTCGTCGAAGATCAGCAGCGCGGGGTTTTTCAGAATGGCGCGCGCGATGGCGACGCGCTGCTTCTCGCCGCCGGAAAGTTTCAGGCCGCGCTCACCCACCATGCTGTCGTAACCCTGGGGCAGGGATTCGATGAAATGATGCAGGTGCGCGGACTGGGCGGCGCGCATGACTTCCTCGCGGCTGGCCTGCGGGCGGCCATAGGCGATGTTGTAATAAATGGTGTCGTTGAACAGCACCGTATCCTGCGGCACGATGCCGATGGCGGCGCGCAGGCTTTGCTGCGTGACCTGGCGGATGTCCTGGCCGTCGATCAGGATCGCGCCTTCATCCACATCGTAGAACCGGAACAGCAGACGCGACAGCGTGGACTTGCCCGCGCCGCTCGCCCCCACCACCGCCACCGTGTGCCCGGCGGGAATCTCGAAACTCACGTCGTGCAGGATCTGGCGCGCGGGATCGTAGGAAAAGCCCACGTTCTCGAAACGCACCGCCGCCTGCGCGACGTTCAATCTGGCCGCATTCGGCGCGTCCTGCACCTCGAGATTCTCGTTAAGTATCTTGAACATGCGCTCCATGTCGGCCAGCGCGTTCTTGATCTCGCGATAGACGAAGCCGAGGAAGTGCAGCGGCATGTAGAGTTGCAGCATGAACACGTTGACCAGCACCAGGTCGCCCACCGTCATCTTGCCCTGCACCACCTCGTCCGCGGCCAGCAGCATGAGCAGCGTGACGCCGATGGCGATGATGAAACTCTGCCCGGCGTTCAGCGTCGCCAGCGAAGTCTGGTTGCGCACCGCCGACACCTCCCATTGCCGCATCTGCTCGTCGTAGCGCGCCACTTCATAGGGTTCATTGCCGAAATATTTCACCGTTTCGTAGTTCAGCAGGCTGTCGATGGCGCGCGTGTTGGCGCGCGAATCCATCTCGTTCATGGTGCGCCGGAACACCATGCGCCACTCGGTGACGACCAGTGTAAAGACGACATAGGCCGCCAGCGTGACGAAGGTGATGATGGCAAACCACGGGTTGTATTTGACGAACAGGATCGCCGCAACCAGAAAGATCTCCAGCAGAGTGGGCAGAATGTTGAACAGCATGAAAGTGAGCAGGAAGCTGATGCCGCGCGTGCCGCGCTCGATGTCGCGCGACACCCCGCCGGTCTGGCGGTCCAGATGGAAGCGCAGGCTCAGGCTGTGCAGATGCTCGAATACCTGCAGGGCGACGCGCCGGATCGCGCGCTGCGTGACCTTGGCGAACAAGGCATCGCGCAACTCGCCGAAGGCGCTGCTCATCAAACGCAGCAGGCCGTAGGCCACGATCAGCAGCACCGGCACCGCCAGCAGGGCCTGCGGCTGGCCCATCGCATCGACGATCTCCTTCAGCAGCAGCGGCACGCCGACGTTGGCCAGCTTCGACGCGACCAGCAACACCACGACCGCCGCCACCCGCCACTTGAATTCGAGCAGGTAGGGCACGAGGCTGCGGATGGCTTTCCAGTCGCCCTGACTCAATGGCGGCGTGTATTCGGAGCGGTTGTGGCGCATCGGGAATGTAATCGGATTGGGATGCGCATTATAGCGGCATCCACTGACTCACTGTGCGACAGCCAGTCGGTCGTACCCGATTCCCTAAACACCGCTAGCGCGGATCGAAACTGGGCGAATGTTTTTGCAGGACCGGCTTCATGAGCAGGTCTTCCTTGATGACATGATTGATCAGCCAATCATGCAGGAACCGGACGAAATGATCGACTGTTTCCGTTGACCATTCGTGGCCCATCGCGTCGATCTCGCCCCGGATATGGTCAAGCTGGGCCAGCAGTGCCTGGTGGGATTCATTGAGATGCGGAGTCAGCGTATATCCGGCCGCACTGGCGATCAGCTCCTCCCGCACAAAATGCAGACGCGAATACTGTTCGAGGTTATCCAGAGCCTTGGCCAAATCCGCCGGTCTCCTTGCCTTCAGACAGCCCTCGACCGAGTTGATGATCTCGATCAGATATTTGTGGTCAACATCGATCACATTATTGCCAACGCTCAACTGCTCCCGCCATAACAAGCTCATGCTCGATTCTCCCCGATTGCGTTCGTTCCCGCCGCCACGCGACTCAACAGATTTTCGAATTCGGCGGCCGGGACGGGCCGACTGCTCAAATATCCCTGGAACAGATTGCATCCCTGCGCTTTGAGAAAATCAAACTGGCGGTCGTTCTCCACCCCTTCGGCCAGCACTTGCAAAC
>JAVHSB010000170.1:0-2665 GCA_036171955.1 Sideroxydans sp. | reverse complement strand
GCCACCACTTACGACATCGAGGTGTGGCTGCCCGCGCAGAACACCTACCGCGAAATCTCATCCTGCTCAAACTTCGAGGCATTCCAGGCGCGGCGCATGCAGGCGCGCTTCCGCAACGCAGCCGGCAAGCCGGAGTTGCTGCACACATTGAATGGTTCTGGATTGGCTGTTGGCCGCACCTTGGTCGCGGTGCTGGAGAACTATCAGAACGCCGATGGCAGCGTGACCATCCCCGACGTGCTGCGCCCCTACATGGGCGGCATGGGAAAAATTTCCAAGTAGGATGCGCCGATGAGCGTCGTCCATCTTCTGGGGATCGCCGGCGTTGCGGAGCACGAGACCGCGCCCGCCCGCCACTGGGCGCGCCGCCTGGAGTGGCCGATGGTGGGGGTCGCACTGTGGATCGTGTTGCAGTGGTATCTGGAAGAGACCGGCGGCATCTCCCATGCGCTCGCCCGCATCGCCGACTGGCTGGTGTGGCTGGCCTTTTTTCTGGAGACCATGGTGCTCACCGCGCAGGTGCGCGACAAGCGCCGCTACCTGTTCGGCAACTGGCTCAATCTGCTCATCATCACGGCGGGGTTCCCCTACTTCTGGCAATTTGCACCTCTGATCGGCATGTTGCGCAGCGTGCGATTGCTGCTGGTGGTCGCGTTGTTGCTGCGCATGTCGAAATCGGCGCGCAAATTGCTGTCGCAGCACCGTCTGGGCACGACGCTGATCGTGGCATTTTTCACCATGCTGTTGTCCGGCATCCTCATGTCGCGCATCGATCCGTCCATCGGCGATGTCTGGGACGGCATGTGGTGGGCGTGGGTCACCATGGCCACGGTGGGTTACGGCGATGTGGTGCCGCACACTGGCGCGGGCCGTCTTTTTGCCTCGCTGGTGGTGCTGTTCGGTGTGGTGCTGATCTCACTGCTCACCGCCAATCTGGCCGCTTTCTTCATCGGCGGCGACGTGGAAAAGATCGAGGAAGAAGAGAAGGAATCCGACCGCCTGCTGGCCGATATCGCCGCGCGACTGGAGCGCGTCGAGAAACTGCTGGAGGCGCGTCAGGACAAGCGCGACTGATTCTGTTCAGCTGCCGGACAGGAGCGAGAACAGCGGCGTATCCGGCAACTTGTTTTCCGTATCCAGGCGTTTCAGCATGTCGTGATACAGGCGCACGGTTTCCACGTGCACCACTGCTTCACCGCCGCGCGCTTGGCCAAACCGGGTGTTATGGTAATACTCCGGGTGCATCAGCAGCGGCATCACACGTTTAACATCCGCCCATACATCGGGATCGAGCCCGCGCTGCAGCGTCAGGATGCGCGCATCCTCCAGATGCCCCATGCCCTGATTGTAGGCGGCCAATGCCAGCCACAGACGGTTCTGCTCGGTGATGCGCAATGGCAGTTGTTCTTTCAGCAGCTGCAGATAGCGCGCCCCGGCCATGATGCTTTCGTGCGCATCGAGCCGGTTCTGCACACCCATGCGGTCGGCGGTCGATTCGGTCAACATCATTATGCCGCGCACATTGGTGTATGAGGTGGCGTTCGGGTCCCAGCGCGATTCGCGGTAGGCCAAGGCCGCGATAAGGCGCCAATCGATCCCGGTCAGGTCTGCCGCGTCCTCGAACCAACGCCGGTAGTGTGGCAATACAATGCGCACGTCGGCCATGAAGGCATTGATATCGATCGCATTGAGCCGGTCGTTATGCCCATAGTAGCGATCGATTGCATGTTGCAATTCGCGACTGTTGCGGATGTCGGCAAAAAAATCGTTGATTGCGGGCAGCAGCGACTGATCACTTTCTGCGCTGATCGCCCAACTCAATTCCGTGTCGCTGTTCAGACTCAAGCCGACGCCGAGGTCGGGGAAGTAATTGCGCAGGGTTGCGAGCTGTTCATCGTTGGCGACGGTGCAATCGATTTCGCCCTCCGCCAAAGCCTGCAACAGCATGGTGGCCGTGGTCCCCTTGCGCGACTCCCATGTGAGCTCGTCATATTCCTCGCGCACCTTGCGCAACGCCCACTCAGCGGTCGATTCGCGCGCAACCACCAGTTGCCGCGCATACAATTCCGGGATGCTTCTGGGCGTGCGCGTGTCGCACACCACACGCTCGTCGAGGCGCTGATAATGTGTGCCGTAGCGTAGCGAAGGATTGGAATGCGAACGAAAGCCGGCGGCCACATGGGCGCGCCCGTCCAGCAGGGCGGCGACCGCCTGGTCGGGCGTCAGCGGCAGCAGTTTGACGCGGAGGTTCAGATGCTTGCCGAACAGGGCCAGCAAGTCCGACTCAAATGCGGAGTCCGTGACCATGCTGGCATCCGGCACCACCGCGACCAGTTCGCCCGCTCGCCAGTCAGGCAACGGGGGGACACTTATGGATTTGATCGTCAGCCAGGCGACCAGGCCGATCAATACGATCACTCGCAATGGGTACAGGCTGCGCATGCGAACATTCTGCCCGAAATCGCAACCTTGCTGGTAAAATGCGCGCCCTTCGCGTGTGGCGATGGCAAATCAGGCAGTGATTAGGTCTGGCCTTTGCCCGACATGTCGGGTTGAGACCCGACCCACAAGTTGATTGTGTCGGTGTCGCATCGGTTAATGTCAATCCGCGATAAAGTCATCTGGAGAGGTGGCAGAGTGGTCGAATGTACCTGACTCGAAATCA
>JAVHSB010000169.1:0-2670 GCA_036171955.1 Sideroxydans sp. | reverse complement strand
GCGTTTGGCAACTCGCGCCAGTCGCCGGTGTAGTTCGGCGACTTCCGCTCGCGCCGCATCGCCCATCTCTTGTTCACTCCGGTTGCGGCGACGGTAATGCTCCCCTGTCCCATCTGTCGATTGATCGCATCCATGACATCCATCCTTGCCTCCGACCTGGCTTGAGCGAGCGGATCGTCAAACAAGGTCTGCTGCCGCATTCCCCTAGCCTGCAACCCCATCAGCACCACCCCGCTCTTTTTGTAAGCGTAGCCATTGCGATAGATCTGGCGCAAGCCGCGTAGAGAGGCATGCACCAACCGGGCCGTGTCGTCGCTTGGCAGCGGCAACGGCACGATGATGGAGCGACTGTATTGCGGTATCTCCTGTTTGAACGGATTGGTGCGAATGAACACGCAGATGCCGGCTGCGACCGCAGCATCGTGGCGCAGCTTCTCTGCGGCGCGCGTGGTGAAATACGCGACGGATTCGGACAGGTCTTCGAGCCGGTGCACTTCCATGCCGAAAGAGCGGGATACCGTGATCTGCTGGCGCGGCGCGTCCGCGTCTTCCAGTTCGATGCTGGGAATGCCGTTCAGCTCGCACACGGTACGCGCCACATTGAGCGATAACTGCTGCCGGATGAATTCCTGATCTGCGCAGCGCAGTTCTTCGACGGTGTGTATGCCAATGCGATGCAAGCGCGCGGCGGTCTTGCCGCCGATGCCCCACACTTCTGCCACGGGAATGCGGGCGAACAGCGCCGACTGCTGACGCGCGTCGAGTCTGCCAAAATCGCACACGCCATCGGTGCCGGCAATGCGTTTCTTGGCACAGTGATTGGCGAGCTTGGCGAGGGTCTTGCTGTCGGCGATACCGACGCAGACCGGGATGCCCGCGTTGCGCGCGATAGTCTTGCGGATCTTGCGGCCGTATTCCGCCAGGGTCTCCGGCGCAAAGCCGGACAGGCCGAGAAAGCATTCGTCGATGGAATAGATTTCCTGCTCGGATGAAAAATCGGACAGCATGGACATGACCCGCGCCGACATGTCGCCATACAGCACGTAGTTGCTGGATAGCGCGACGATGCCGTGTTGCCGGGCGATATCCGTCATCCTGAACCACGGCTCGCCCATTCCGATGCCCAAGGCCTTAACTTCATCGGATCGCGCCACCGCACAGCCATCGTTATTGGAGAGGACGACGACCGGCACGCCTTGCAGCCGCGGATCGAATACCCGCTCGCAGGAAACATAGAAATTATTGCAGTCCACCAGGGCGACTGGCATCAGCGGTACTCCCTGACGGATGCGGTCACCACCCCCCAGATTTGCAACTCCTGCCCGTCCTTGAAATCGATCTCCCCGAACTGGGTGTTGGCAGGTTTAAGCACGATTGTCTTGCCGCGCCGCGCCAGATATTTGACCGTGAAACCGCCGTCCAGCACCGCCACGACGATGTCGCCGAAAGACGGGGTGAGCGACTTGTCCACCACCATCAGGTCGCCATCGTGGATGCCCGCATCCAACATGCTGCTGCCTCTGGCACGCACGAAGAACGTGGCATCCCTGTGCGGGACCAGATGTTCGTCCAGGCTCAATCGGCCTTCGAGATAATCATCGGCGGGCGACGGGAATCCTGCCGCAACACAGTTGCCAAACAGCGGCAAACGGAACGGCGTACTGGCCGACACGGGTGTTTGAATACTGGAAAAACGCGGGGAATGGCTCATGGCAAACCGGATGAAACAAGGTTTTCGGAATGATAGAGAACGTTCGTTCTGCTGTCAAACCGATGCTGCCTACCGGCTTCACAAGGGCGACATGAACACGCTGTCGCGCAGTTTCTTCAACTGGTCGCGCAGTTGCGCGGCCTTCTCGAACTCCAGATTCCTGGCGGCAGCGAGCATGTCCTTCTCGAGGCGCGCGATCTCCTTCGACACTTCCTTCTCGCTCATCGCGAGATATCGGGCTTGCGTCTGCGCCGCCTGCAAAGACTTGCGCTCTGCATCCATGTCGTATTCGGTGTCGATGATGTCCTTGATGCGCTTGACCACCGATTGCGGCGTGATGCCGTGCACCTCGTTGTACGCGACCTGCTTGGCGCGGCGGCGGTCGGTCTCGCCGATTGCCTTACGCATCGAGTCGGTGATGCGGTCGGCATACAGGATCGCAGTGCCGTGCAAGTGGCGCGCGGCGCGACCGATGGTCTGGATGAGCGAGCGTTCTGAACGCAGGAAGCCTTCCTTGTCCGCATCCAGGATCGCCACCAGCGACACCTCTGGAATGTCCAGTCCCTCGCGCAGCAGGTTGATGCCGACCAGCACGTCGAACATGCCCAGGCGCAGGTCGCGGATGATCTCCACGCGCTCAACGGTCTCGATATCGGAGTGCAGGTAGCGCACCTTGATGCCGTGCTCGGAGAAGTATTCGGTCAGGTCTTCCGCCATGCGCTTGGTCAGCGTGGTGACCAGCACACGCTCGCCCACGTTCGTGCGCAAAGTCACTTCCGACATCAGGTCATCCACCTGGTTGGTGGCCGGACGCACCTCGATGGTCGGGTCGATCAGTCCGGTCGGACGCACCACCTGCTCCACCACCTGCCCCTGATGCTCGGCCTCATAGGTGGAGGGCGTGGCGGAAACGAAGATGGTCTGGCGCATCACCTTCTCGAACTCGTCGAAGCGCAGCG